>MPDF01000111.1 GCA_001874365.1 Gammaproteobacteria bacterium MedPE
CGGAAGATGCTGGCAGCCGGCCGCTTAAGCACCTCGCCGATGAGCTGGGCCATGCATCGTCAGAAACAACCGATAAGAATTACATTCAAAGTAATATCAAAGACAGGGCGCGATCTGGGCAAGATAGAAAAGTATAATATTTCTAGTTGATCTTGGGTTAATACCAATTGCATTAAATATTTGCCCATTTGTACTTGTTAAAGTTAATTAAAATGGCTAAACATATTATTAATTCGTTACAAATCAGATTAATAAGAGAGTTGATCAATTGCTCATAAACGGACTATATTGCGCTATTACAAATTTATTAGATACCATAGCCACGTAAATGAAAAACCTAATAAAGCCAATAGTCCTGTTTACAGTCACGTCATTCGCAAGTATTTCGAGTGCGACAACAATTAAATCGATAGCTGATGAAGCCCACAAAAATCACGCATTTAGTGGCGCAGTTTTGGTTATTGATGGCAATAAAGAACAATTTAAATCGGTATATGGTTTTGAAAGTGGTAGTCAAACTGCCCCGCTCACTCTTGACCATCGTTTTAACATCGGCTCTATCGCTAAAGAATTTCCTGCGGCAATCATACAGCAGTTAGTGATTGAAAAGAGATTAGCGCTTAAACAATCAATTGCGGACTTTATTCCTGCTTTACCAGCGTGGAGTAAAGAAATAATGATTGAGCATCTATTGAATTACACCAGTGGATTACCGGACTTTCCGTGGCAAGAAAATATCAATGATCAAGATGTAATGAAGGCTGTGAATACGATTCAATTGTTGAACTCCGTACCCGGTGAAGAATACCACTATAGCTATTACAATAATTTCTTATTGGCCAAAATAATTGAGGCGGTGACAGAAAAGGAATTTGACCGCGCTCTTAAAGAACGTGTGTTTATTCCTAACACGATGAAGAGCGCTATTAATAGCTTGAACCCACCGCACGATGGGCTACCCACTGCGTCGGCATTTGACAAAAATTTGGTAAACGATAATTATCCAGTTGCCATCACCGGGCCCGGTGTCTATTTAACGATTGAAGATTTAGGGCGTTGGGGCCGAGTACTGTTTAAGGCTGAAGCTTTATTGACGGACTTCGCACAGCCACCATTGAATAGCCTTTACAAAAACGGTTTTGGGAAAACACAATCACCGTTTGGCAACGTGAAGTTTGTTAATGGCCGCGCAACTGAAATCTTTCATGATGGCAGTCATCTAAATTTTCACTCTGTTTTCTACGTTGATCGAATAAAGGAGAGAATAATTATCGTTTTCTCCAATAATAAGGCAAACAATGATATATTTTCACTACGCTCAAAGATTTTAGATTTATTGAACGAGCATGACAATAACTGACTTATGCGCAGGAAATACTGGGCTGTTAAGAATAGCCCTATTCATTTTCTTATCTTAATTCCAATGCGGCAAATTTATTCAAATTTTGCAAAAGTACGATTCTGTTCTAGTGTAAATAAAGTAGACTTTTAATTTTAAAAGATTAGATATCTAATTCTAAATCTCTGAGGTGCTTATGATTGTTAAAAATAATAGAGGATTTTCATTGATCGAACTCATCGTGGTCATCGTGATACTTTCTATTATTGCAATTACTGCCTACGCTCGTTTTGTCAGTTTCAATGACGATGCTTATATCTCTACCAATGCGGCGATGACTCGCACTTACAAAGCCGCGATAAAATCTGCTCACTTACGATGGACCATTGAAGGGTCTCCTGGTCGGGTTCAAAACCTAGCAGTCTTTGGTGAAAATGTTCTCGATTTTAATACCAATGGTTGGCCGATAGGCATCAATAAAGGCTCTGCCAATGATAATATAGGACGTCAGAATCAGGGTTGTACTTCGCTATGGAATTACTTGATGGAGACAGGCCCTCGCTCGGCAACAAATACAAGTGCGGATTATCAGTCATATCGACACAGTTCCAGTTTGCAATGCTCTTTCGTGTTACGCACTAATGGGGATACCGGAAATCGTATCAATGCACAACTGGGCGTGCGCTATAACTCAAGCACTGGCGACGTATCAGCCTGTGGTAGCTTGGTTGGAAACAGCTGTTGATCAATCTTTCCTTAGATGCATTGGACGTATAAATTGTCTGCCTTGATCTTTACCCTTTACTTGCTGTTCGCTCATAATTTGCTATGAAAAAATTGACCTATAAAACATCAATTTTTAGAGATTTAAGATATAAGCTCTTAGTCTAATAACTTGATGTTAAATTTTAGCCCCTTAACACACATGATTTTCTTGTTTTAGGAATGTCCGATGGTTACACTTTGCGAACTATCGCGACACGTTTGTGACTGATACCTACACAATAAATGAATTTGTGCTGTTACGCATAATGAGCGCGCTCGTCCTTGACTGCGGAATATTTAGCCGCTAAATTAAAAAAGTGTCGAATTTCAAGGATTATTATGGCTAAGTCAATTTTGGTAATTTCAGATGGACATGAAACAAGCAATTGCTCGTTAAAAAAAGCACGTGACATCGCAGGCCCACTAGGAGAAAAAATCGAAGTTGTCCGTTTCATGAAAACGGATAGTAATAACGACGTTGATAGCGTTGCGATTACAGCGCTATCATCTGAACTTAATCAAGCGATTACTGACATATTCGCTGATTACGAACGACATGAGTTCATTGAGAGTCAGATCATTGTCACCGACGATATTGTCAATTGGGTTGCCAATTACTGCGAGGGTAAAGAATTCGATTTGATCGTTAAAGCTGGCCACCGCTCTGAAACATTCTTTCATACGCCTTGTGATTGGGAATTAATTCGAAGTCTTAAGATCCCAGTATTAATTGCAAGCCAAGAGCGCTGGCGTAACAAACACAATGTACTGGCGGCTATCAATCCATCACCTAAAAACGAAGCACATCGCCAATTAAACGCTACCATTCTCCATTGGAGTAAAAAGTGGGCAGACACATTTGGTGCGTCTTTACACGTCGTTTATTGTCTCCCTGTATCAAAAATACTGAAAGAATTAGATATTATTGATCTGGAAGAATATGCCCAAAATCATCGTCAAGAAGGTGAAGACAAGCTAGACACGCTACTTCGAGAGCATGGCATTAGCGACGCTAAAATTCATATCACTGCTGGATCTCCAGACAGAACTATTCCCCATTGCGCCAACGAAATTAAAGCAGAGCTCGTTGTTATGGGAAGTACAGGACGAAGCGGAATTAAAAGCATAATTTTTGGGAATGTTACTGAAAAGGTTATGCATAATTTGAGAACGGACTCACTCAGCATCGAGCTTCAAGACTCCTAATCACTACTTAAATTCGTTAAAAAACGCCCTTACAAACAAAGGATGGGCGTAGTTCGGCTATAGAACGTTGCCTAATATAAGCATTGACAACGAGAAATTAGCTAAGGACAAGGCAGTTGTAGCATTTAAAAGTTTGTTGTATTCATTGAACAATTTTTTGGGGCACGAAATGTCAACTCATAATAATAGAAGCATCATTCACATCGCGATTTGGGGACTAGTGCTCGCCATATTTTGGGTATTGCTGTCTGGATATTTTACACCATTACTATTAAGTTTAGGTGCTTTATCAGTAGTTTTAGTTGTCGCATTACTCTGGAAAATGGACAGCATCGATGGACAAGTTCCCCTACTCCCCCTCAATCTGAAATTTCTTCGTTATGACATTTGGTTACTGGGACAGATCTTTAAGTCAAGTATCCAAGTGACAAAGCTTGTCTGGTCAAATACCACGACTCTGCAACCTGTGATGGTAAAGTTACCCATTGATCATATACCGCTCAAGGCCAGAGTTCTTTACGCAAATTCCATTACCCTAACCCCTGGCACCTTGTCTATTGATATTGACGATGAACACCTCAGTGTTCATGCCTTGCAGAATCATTCAATTATGGAGTTAGCGTCCGGCGACATGGCGCGTAGAGCATCAACACTTGTTAAGGATGGTGCATAATGTGGGCTTTAATTGCAACGTCGATAGCCATGTTATCGGTCATGGCATTGGCGTTGGCTCGTGCGTTAAAAGCAGAGACAGTTTATGACCGAATTCTCGGCGTTAATATGTTTGGCACCAAAACAGCGCTTTTTATTGCGGTTCTCGGTTTTTTAGGCGGTCGTCCCGACTTCTTGGATATTGCCATTGTTTACGCACTGATAAATTTTATTGGCATGATTGCCGTGTTGCGATTTTTTGAATACACCGCCTCAAGCGAGTCAGACAACACTGAGGAGTCTTCAAAATGATATTAGACACTCTTAGTGCAATTTTACTTATTTGTGGCGCTTTCTTTAGTGTGACGGGTGCGGTCGGTCTCTTCAAATTTCCAGATTTTTTTACTCGAGTCCATGCTGCAAGTGTCACCGATTCGGTGGTCACTCTTTTAATCGTTGCTGGTTTAATGCTCCGCACAAATTTTGATTTAGTGACGGTTAAACTGTTTATCATGGCTGTTTTCTTACTTTTAACCGGCCCAACTGCTTCTCATGCGCTTGCAAAATCGGCTCGACATGGCGGATTACTCACCTTGCCAGAATCAAAAGCCAGCGATGAGCAATCGAAGGAGCGCGGTTCATGAATGAATTTATTAATATCGTGCTTCTCGGTATGCTGGCCATCACGGCATTAGGCGTAATTTTTCTAAAGGACTTGTTTGCTGTCGTCATGCTATTTGGCATATACAGCTTTTTATCAGCGTTAATTTTCATCAATCTTGATGCTGTCGATGTGGCGTTTACGGAAGCGTCTGTCGGAGCTGGGATATCAACTGTGCTCATGTTGGGTACGCTTGCACTGACAGGCCGCAAGGAAAAAATTAATACCCGTCCAAAACTGCTGCCGTTATTTGTTGTTGTGCTGACCGGTGCAGTGTTGATTTATGGCACCATGGATATGCCCGCATTCGGCGACCCAAATAATCCTGCTCATCAGCATGTTGCGCCGCGTTATATTGAGAAATCACCACAAGAAATCGGTCTGCCTAATATGGTGACCTCTGTACTGGCAAGTTACCGTGCCTTTGATACGTTAGGCGAAACTGCGGTTGTATTTGCTGCGGCCATTGGCGTCTTTAGCTTGCTTGGTTTACCCAAAGCGCAATTGAATACGATGGCGTCGGGCCTTAAGTCTCATTTGGTGTTACGCGTGGTCGCTAAAATTATTATTCCATTTACTATTTTATTTGCGCTGTATGTCCAATTTCACGGAGATTATGGCCCAGGTGGAGGATTTCAAGCGGGAGTTATCGCGGCAGCCGCTATCTTACTTTATACCCTAGTCTTTGGTTTATCGACTTCCGTTCAGGTGGTAAAGCCAGCACTGTTGAAGTTTTTGTCTGCATTTGGCGTCTTGATATACGCTGGAACTGGTTTAGCAAGCCTCTTTCTCGGTGGTAACTTTCTTGACTACAACGTACTTGCTACCGATCCTATCGCTGGGCAGCATTTAGGTATTATTCTGATTGAACTCGGTGTGGGGGTTACCGTATTTGCGGCGATACTTGCTATTTTCTACGCTTTTGCAAATCGAGCGGAAAGGACGAATATTCAATGAGTTTTATTGCCGAACACTACAACTATTGGATTGTCATCGTATTAATGATGGCAGGATTTTATATCGTTATTGCCTCCAATAATTTGATTAAACAAGTCATTGGCTTGAGCATATTCCAGACTTCCGTCTTTATGATGTACATCTCAATTGGCAAGGTATCAGGCGGCAGTGCGCCAATTGTAGCTGAGGCTGTTACGAGTTTTTCAAACCCTCTGCCCCACGTGCTTATTTTAACGGCGATAGTCGTGGGAGTTGCTACGACAGCCGTTGCATTAGCGCTAATTATTCGCATAAAAGCGGCTTATGGCTCTATTGAAGAGAACGAAATTGGCGATAAGGACAATGTGAGCGAATGATTGAATTACATCTTGCGATCTTACCAATAGTTTTACCGCTTATTGCCGCGCCTATCTGTTTTATTCTAGGGAGAAGCCAATGGTGTTGGTTGTTTGCCACATTAATAAGTGGGCTAAGCTGCGCTGCTTCAGTCGGCTTGTTAGTGGCAACACTTGATCAAGGTGTGGTCAGTTATGCCGTAGGCGGCTGGCAAGCCCCTTGGGGCATTGAGATCCGAATTGATGTCGCCAGCGCCCTCATTCTCAGCTTGGTATCCGGGATTTCTACCTTGGTATTAATTTATGCCAACCAGAGTATTGCCAAAGAAATAGATACAAGTAAACATGCCCTTTTCTACACCGCACACTTATTGTGCCTTACTGGCTTGTCGGGAATTTTAAGCACCGGTGATGCGTTTAATCTATTCGTTTTTCTGGAGATTTCATCACTGGCTACCTATACACTGGTTAGTTTAGCGAGAGACAAGCGATGCCTAATCGCTGCGTTTCGCTACCTCATTATGGGAACGATAGGTGCAACCTTTATCTTGATCGGTGTCGGTATGCTCTATATGAAAACCGGCACGCTAAATATGCTCGATTTGGCTGATAAAATTGCTGTGATTGAAGGTAACCGAACCCTTAATACTGGTCTTGCGTTTATTTTAATTGGAGTGAGTATCAAATTGGCATTGTTTCCACTGCACATGTGGTTGCCTCCAGCCTATACCCATGCACCATCTGCTGTCAGTGCGTTCTTAGCGAGCACGGCCACTAAAGTTGCTGTCTATGTCATGGTGCGCTTTATTTTTAGTATCTTTGGAGCGCAGTATGTATTTGAGACCATGAGTATGGATATCATCTTGCTCGTACTTGCCATCATTGCGATCTTTAAATGCTCATTTATGGCAGCGCTGCAAAGCAATATGAAATCGATGTTGGCCTATAGTAGTGTGGCGCAAATTGGTTACATGATTCTAGGGATTAGCCTGGCAACAAGTGCTGGTTTAATGGCAGGGTTACTGCATATTTTCAATCACGCATTAATGAAAGGCGTGTTATTCATGGCACTTGGTTGCGTAGCCTATCGCGTCGGTTCAGTTGATATCAAATCGTTTAGAGGCCTTGGAAAAACCATGCCATGGACCATGGCCGCCTTTACTATTGCGGGTCTCAGTATTATAGGTGTTCCCCTAACGGCGGGTTTTGTCAGCAAATGGTATTTAGTCACTGCGGTCTTTGAACAACAACAATGGTTGATTGGTTTCGTGTTATTACTCGGTTCGTTACTCGCTGTTGTTTACATCGGCCGTGTTCTTGAAGCCGCCTACTTTGGCGAAGTATCGCAACAACAAGAAACCAACATAAAGGAAGCGCCCCTGACGATGCTAATTCCGATGTGGGTGTTGGTGTTAGCTAATATTTATTTTGGTATTGATACCTCCGTTACGGTTGGCGCAGCAGATGCGGCAGCGCAGTGGCTCAGCCAACCGCACATTTCGGGGGCTAACTAATGAATATATGGTCTGACATTTCACCCGATCAACTTATAAATATTGCGATAATCTTGCCGCTGATTGGCGCGGCACTCGTTATATTGTTGGGCAAATACCCCAATATTCGTGAAACTGCATCGCTTGCCATCGCGACATTATTATTCACCGTGGTACTGAGTATTACTGATAACACTTTTGCTCAAATTCCAATGACAAGTCATTGGATAACCATAATACCTCATCTTTCGATAGCATTTAATGTAGAACCATTAGGCGTACTATTTGCGCTGGTCGCTAGCTTTTTATGGATAGTCACCACGATTTACGCGATTGGTTATATGCGAGGTCATAAAGAGAAGAATCAAACACGGTTCTTTTGTTGCTTCGCACTAGCGATTGCAACCGTGATGGCGATTTGTTTTTCAGCCAATTTACTTACGCTATTTATATTTTATGAATTGCTTACCCTTTCAACCTATCCATTAGTGACTCATGCAGGTAATGATGCCGCCAAACGCGGTGGGCGGATTTATCTCGGTATTTTACTTGGGACCTCAATTGCATTTCTACTGTTTGCCGTGCTTGCGACTTGGGTAAGCGCTGGGACGTTAACCTTTACAGCAGGCGGAATATTCAATGAGAGTCAGTCTAAAGGACTCATTGCGTTATTGTTAGTATTGTTTTGCTATGGTGTTGGTAAAGCAGCCATTATGCCATTTCATCGTTGGTTGCCCGCTGCGATGGTTGCACCAACCCCCGTGAGTGCACTACTCCATGCAGTAGCTGTGGTTAAAGCTGGCGTTTTTAGTATATTAAAAATCATCATTTATATCTTTGGTATCGATAATCTCAGCCAAATTGCAACGACTGATGTCATGCTTTATATCGGCGCGGCAACAGTTCTGTTGTCTTCATGCGTTGCCATTACCAAGGACAATTTAAAAGCAAGGCTGGCCTATTCAACCGTAAGTCAACTTAGCTACATTGTGGTGGGTGCATTATTGGCGTCTTCTGTTGCAGCAGCGGGTGCTAGTCTGCATATTGCTACCCATGCAGTGGGTAAAATCACGTTATTCTTTTGTGCCGGTGCAATTATGGTGGCCGCTCATAAAAAGAAAGTCAGTGAATTAGTGGGGCTTGGTCGACAAATGCCAATAACCATGATTGCTTTTGCGATTGGTTCAATGAGTATTATCGGTTTGCCACCACTGGCAGGTACGTGGAGTAAATGGTACTTAGTGGTTGGTGCACTTGAGAGCGACAAACTCATTATTGTCGCGGTGCTGATGATAAGTACGCTGCTTAATGTCGCGTACTTATTGCCAATTCCAATAAAGGCATTCTTTAATCCATCAGATAACAAGCGACCGCGGTGGTCTGACATAAATGAAGCGCCCCTACCGATCCTGTTTGCGATATGTGTTACTAGCTTTTCCTGTTTAGCATTGTTTTTCTATCCACAACCGCTGATTGATTTAATCAATTTGATTCCTGACGTTTCAACTCATGTCACCGGAGGATCGTAAATGAACGATAATAAAGAACCAGCTGACTTTTTTGATAAGCCAGAGAACATCAAAAAGATGCTCAATATCTTTTACGTTGCTTGTGTGCTGCTAGTCCTCGTCGACTTTGTTGTACATCGTCATATCTATCATGACTGGGAACATATACCTGCATTCTATGCGCTCTATGGCTTTGCTGGTTGCGTGGTGTTAGTACTGATTGCAAAATTGATGCGCAAAGTACTGATGAAAGAGGAAGACTACTATGATAAGTAGTCTTACGGCGGTGTTGCCGCAACTACCGCCTTTTGTGCCGCTTCTTATTGGCGCACTTGCTGCAATATTTTTGCGAGGCCACTTACGTAGCGTGATTATGCTCTTGACACCAATCTGGGGGGCATTGCAATTGGCGATTCTTGACCCGGGTCTCTATTGGGCATTCGAGTTCTTAGGTTATCAACTTGAGCCCATCCGAGTTGACAAACTGAGCCTTATTTTCGGCTATCTATTTCACCTCGCTGCATTTATTGCGGTGGTTTATGCGCTTCACCTTAAAGATACGATTCAACACGTTGCCGGACTGAGCTACGCAGCAAGTGCCGTTGGCGCGGTGTTTGCGGGCGATTTGGTCACCCTATTTATCTTCTGGGAAACGTTGGCGCTCACCTCCGTATTCCTTATATGGGCGAGACGCACAGAGCGCGCGTATGGCGCAGGTATGCGCTATATTCTCATAAAAGTGCTATCTGGAGTGTTATTACTCGTTGGTGCGATCATATTTATCAATGAAACGGGCAGCGCGCGATTTTCTGATATTGGTTTAGACCACGATGGCCTATTGGGCATAGGCGCGTGGCTTATTTTCATCGCGTTTGGTATTAAATGCGCCTTTCCATTTGCCCATAATTGGTTAACCGATGCCTATCCAGAAGCAACGCCAACAGGTACCGTATTTTTGGCATCATTTACCACGAAAGTAGCCGTGTATACATTGGCTCGGGGGTTTGCTGGTGAAGAAATCTTAGTCTGGATTGGCGTCACTATGGCCTGCTTTCCTATTTTCTATGCCGTCATTGAAAATGATTTACGCCGTGTACTCGCCTACAGCATGATTAACCAAATTGGTTTTATGGTCGTTGGTGTGGGCATTGGGACATCGCTCGCCCTTAATGGCGCCGTGGCTCATGCGTTTAATGATGTAATCTTTAAAGGCTTGTTGATGATGAGTA
>MPDF01000112.1 GCA_001874365.1 Gammaproteobacteria bacterium MedPE
GGTTTTGAAATCAGTATTTTTATAGTTTGGCATTGATATTATTCTAGCGAATAAACATCGTTCAATTAGATCATATTTTTAGCTAGATTGGTATAACAGTACTCTCTGGAGCGCTATCACCGATACTAAACCTAATCCAACAGTGGCACAAAGTATGGTTAAACAAAGGTTTTTAAATGGCTTATTGATTAACGATTAGCGTTCATTACCAAAATACCAATGGCAGCAATGAGCTTATTGCAGCCTGTCAGATTTAGTGACGCCCTTATATTTTAAAGTGTCTGATTAAGTTTGAGCTTCCACAAATAAATATGTGATAGGAGATATTCATCCTAAACTCCCCCTAAAAATCAGTAGATCGTTATTATCACCCAATAGAATTTCGACTGAAAATAACAATCATTGCCTAATTAGCAGCAACTCTTATTTGTGGCTCTAGTCGTTGAAACTGCTGTTTGAGAATTCGTTTCTAAAGCAATTTTCAATCGCTCAAACGCCTCTGTAATATCTTGTCTAGCATTTGCGAAATTCATTCTAGCAAATGCCTTAGACTCGCCACCGAACCATGTTCCGGGTGAAGCGCCAAAACCGGCATCACTAAACACTTTAAGTAGACTATCGTCAGTCAGTCCTGTCGCTGAAAAGTCAAACCAAATTTGATAAGTGCCTTCAACAGGAAACATCTTAACTAGCGGTAAATTTGCGACGAGAAATTGCTTTATCCAATCAATATTTCCTTGTAGATATTGCAGCAATTCATCAAGCCATTCTTCACCTTTTTCAAAGGCTGCAATGGTGGCGAAAGTGGTAAAAGCATTACCATGATCAAGATATAAAGACTCTGTAAGCTTACGCATTGACTTTAATATTCTTGAGTTCTCAGTATAAATGTAACCATTTGAAATACTTTGCATACCAAAAGTCTTAGAGGGAGAACCAATTAAAGCAACGTGATTTTTAGCCCCTAATGACATAAGGCTGACAAATTTATATCCTGAATGGATAATATCGGAGTGGATTTCATCACTGATAATAGTGACATTATGTCTATCAGCAATTTCTAATACCTTGTCTAATTCTTCATGACGCCAAACTCTGCCAGTAGGATTATGAGGGTTACAAAGAATCATTACTTTAGTGGTTGGCTCGCTCAGCTTAACCTCTAGGTCATCGAAGTCCATAACGTAGTTTCCATCAATAATACTTAAAGGACTTTTAACAACGTCTCTTCCTGCTGACGTGATAACTTTAGGAAATTGGTGATACGAAGGCGTTTGAATAAGGACACTATCGCCTTCCTCCGTCAGCTCTCTAATCAATAAAGCAATACCGGTTAACACGCCTGTAACTTGAACAAAATTCTCTTCATCAAGGTTTAAGTCATGTCTTCGTTGGTACCAGCGGCTAATGGCCTGAAATATTCCTTGTGAATTGAATTCATAGGCAAACTGACCTCTGTCCACCAACCTCTGTAACTCCGCTTTAATCGGATTAGCTATCGTAAAATCCATATCTGCGACCCAAAAAGGGGTGACATCATCCGTTCCAAATATACTCGTTAACATTGAGTGGTTATTTCGGATAAAACTGTTCGTTGTATCATCTTTTTTTTGATTAAATTTCATCATTTTCCTGTTTAGCTTTCTATAACGTATAAGTAAGACGCAAGAATTCACAGAAAGACGCAAATATAAATCACCGATAACAAACTTTTATGACATGTAAAATGTCGGGGTACTAATGAGATGTGAAATTATTGATGACACCCAAGCCTAAGAAAATTCAGTAGCGGCTTGTTGTACCTCAAACGGCTTAAGTAACTGAGAATATCTTTCGAACCATTGCTCAAACAAGCGAGCAAAGACATTCAATATAATTTATTAAATTCTCTCGTCATAAAACTCTTGTATAATCCCATCCATAACAATTAAGAGCTGAATAATCCGGAGAATAATCATGCGTTTTTTACATACAATGTTGCGTGTTGGCAACTTAGAACGTTCAATTGAATTTTACACCACGGCGCTAAAAATGCGCTTGTTACGTCAGTCTGAAAATACAGAATATCGTTATACATTGGCATTCTTAGGCTATGACGACGAAGCAACAGGCACGGTGTTAGAGCTTACTTACAATTGGGATACTAGCGAATACGATATGGGCAGTGCTTTCGGTCACCTTGCGATTGGCTGTGATGATATCTATGCAACTTGCGATGCGCTCAAAGCAGCTGGTGCGACTATTTGCCGAGAGCCCGGCCCAGTAAAAGGCGGCTCAACGGTGATTGCTTTTGTTGAAGATCCTGATGGTTATAAAATAGAGCTCATTGAAAACAAGTTTGCTGGCAAAGGCTTAGGCGACAATTAATGTTGGCTCAGTGACGCAACGACGCTGAGATCAATAAAGCCGCTTAACTTGTTATCCAAACTATGGATTAAATAAGTATGGATTAACTAAATTAAGCGGCTTTCTATTTAGGGGCTATAGGCGGAAAACGAATTAATACCCGCGATTCATGGTAATAACCACGCGTCTATTTTCATTTCTACCTTGAATCGATTCATTAGACGCGATGTGACGTTTTTCACCATGGCCAGTCACCACTATCTTATTTCCAGCAATGCCTGAGTCTTCCAACATACGTTTTATGTCATTGGCACGTTGTTTCGATATTTGGCTATTTTTATAGCGACCACCGTAGCTATCCGTATAAGAGTCGACTAGCACGAGTTCCATTTCAGGCTCGAACTTCAAGTAATCACGAATCATTTTGAGTTTTTCTTGAGATCGGCGATCTAAAATTTGTGTATTCTTTTTATAATTAAGTGTCGTAAATGAAATATCTTCAAACGAATACGGCAGCAATTTACTCACACAATCCATAAACGCCATGTGTTGGTCTGCAAAATTTACGGCAGACACACCAACAGCCACCGAATCATTCGAGTTATACCAATCGCGGTAGAAAAATGTCGGCGACATGCCTTTTTCTAATTCATTAAGCATTAACCACGCTTGGTCATCTAACACTTCACCATCAAACTGTTTGTAATAAGCAAGGTTTGCGATGTGCGACGATGGCGAATTAGAGCGCCATTTAGGCGGCATTGAGCGCAATTCAACTTCGGTATACTTAGCCGGCTTTTGCAGCATGTTCATCGCAAAATCTAAGTTGATGTTTTTATTGGCAACACTTGAGAAGTTCACCTTGCCAAAACGAGGAATTTGGTGCTCCAACACACAGGCTGTAGGCGAGTTTTTAACTAGCGACCAACTAGACTCTTGCATAGACGCGCTATAACTACGCATCATGCCATTAGCGGGCATTGTTAATAATGCAGTTACGCTGAGCATGGCACCAAAGGTTAGCAATCGATTTGTCATTGACACTTGTCCTATGTTGTCTAGAGGGTTACTTAAAAATGCTATCGGCGTACTGCGGAAGATCTTTAGCAATTATCCTGAACTTTATTTCCAAACTGGCATTAATAAAACGCTAGCCAGTGTTCTCAATATCTAAGATAATAGCTAATCTTACTACCAATCAACGATTAGAGCACATGTCAGAGCAACAACCTTCTTTAATGAGTCAACGATTTCGCGGTTATTTTCCTATTGTTATCGATATAGAAACGGCTGGATTCAATGCGCAAACCGATGCCGTATTAGAACTTGCAGCAAGTATTTTAGCATTTGACGAGCAAGGTGAACTCTCGATTAGCAAAACCCATCATTATCACATTGAACCTTTTGAAGGAGCGAACCTAGAACAGGCGTCGTTAGACTTTACCGGTATTGATCCATACAACCCGTTACGCGGCGCAGTAAGTGAAAAAGATGCGTTACATGATTTGTTTAAGCACGTACGTAAAGCAATGAAGGCACAAGGTTGTCATCGCGCTATTTTAGTGGCACATAATGCGGCCTTTGATCAAAGCTTTTTTAAAGCAGCGACGACTCGTAGTGGTTTAAAGCGCGACCCATTCCACCCATTCGTGACCTTTGACACTACAACGCTTTCAGGCCTTGCTCTGGGTCAAACTGTGTTGGCAAAAGCCTGTATGGAAGCGGGCATTGAATTTGACAATAAAGAAGCACATTCAGCACTTTACGATACCGAGCGTACCGCAGAGCTATTTTGTCATATAGTAAACCAATGGAAAGCGCTAGGTGGTTGGCCAATCGCCACACCACCAGCGGAAGAAGAATAACATTTAGTAGCTCAATATTATTGAGCTACCATTACTTGCTATTGATTACGACGCTTAAACGAAAATTGCGCTTGTGTCTCCAATGCACCATTACCACTGCGCGGCGTGGTATAAAATTCAACAGACAATGTATCGGTGTCATTGTCTAATACGACACGACTAAATCCCCAAGTAAAACTTTTATTCCAAATCAATTCATATTCTGGATATTGCTTCTCTTGATACTTTGCAAAGGGAGTATGTGTCCCACGCATTTTAGACGCTGCACCGCTGATAATAAGTGGTAATTCACCTTTATTGCTTTGCGGCGTATACTTAGAGCAATCATCGGTTAGCAATTCTAAGTCGTGTTCATGCCCTGCAATATACGCATCCGCATATCGACATAGCGAAGGCATGATCAATGGACGCAGCACATGCCCTTCGCTGTATTTCGTGCCGCCAATGGACCACAGAATATGATGACCATACACCACTTTCCATTTTGCTGTTGATTGAGAAATAGCTTGCTCAAACCAAGCCAATTGCTTTTTATCTTCATTGTTTTGTGGCTTTTCATGAAGTTCATGGTTTTCTAGCTCAGCAACGCCTTTGGCAAGACCCTGCGCTAAGCTTTGCTCTTCGCCTTTTTCATTTAACGCCACTTCATAAAACGTCTGTCCGGATAACAGCATATTGGTATCTAATACAAAAAACTCAACGTCATTGCCGGGCTCGCCAATCTTAAATTGGTAATAACCACTTTCAGGCATCGTAAAATTAGGCTGTGTTGTCATCCATTGGGTTTGTAACGCCACACCTTTGCGTGATGTTTTCCAGTCATGATTGCCCAGCGATGAGAAAACCATCAGATCTTTTTGTTGCTCAAACAGTGGTTTTAGCGGTTCAAGAATCAAATCATTCATCCGCTTTGTATCATCCTTGCCGTCATTAGCATCAGCACCGTCGGGGTAAATGTTATCGCCAAGCTGAATAGCAAAGTCACACACTTTTTGTCCACACATTTTAGCCATCGCTTGTCCAACAGGAATAGCGCCACTTTGCTCCGTCGTCGTTTGCGTATTTGGGTAGACATATAATGGGGAATGATCGAATTCAGACATTGGGCGATAATCTTCTTGCCAGTCTTCGATTTCTTTTTGAATAAATTGCTGACGATTCTTAGGCTTTTTAATGTGTTTAGCTTTGGGGTAATGAACACTGTAGCCGCCATCGCCAAAGGCCAAAAAAGCGATTTTATTGCTGTCTTTTACCGCCACGTTATGGGTTGCATTTAAAGACATAGGTTGTGCTTTTTTGGCGCTAACTTGCACAGATTCGCTGTGAGTACAACCGACGGCAGCTAAGCTTATTGCACTTGCCAGTGCTAATTTAGATAATTTCATAATTTCGTGTCGTTATTGATGTTGGCCTTGAACGGCAACGATATTTTAAGCACTGCCGCTCAAGGCGAATAAATGGAATTAAAACGATTTATAACTGATGCCTAACTCAAATGAGCGGCCGTAACTTTCATATTGATAGTTATAAACACGGGACTTGTGATACAAGTAATACGCTTCATCGGTTAAGTTATTGGCATTAAACGACAGTTGCAGCTTATCTGAAATGTCATATTTTAATGAAAAATCGATTTGATTATGGGCATCTTCATACACAGGCAATTTAGAGTCATTAAACACAAAGCTTTCACTCTTATGCGCTAACGTTAAACGGGCACTGAGCTGTTGTGTTTGATAGCCCAAGGTAAAGTTTCCTAAGGTATCTGATTGGGCTGGCAAATTATCATCGGCATCAATAAAGGTCGCATTTGCACCTAACAATAAACCTGAATCAAATGATTTAGTCCACGCTAGCTCAACACCGCTAAGTTTTGCGTCACCGCCATTGACGTGAGACATCACTTCTTCATAACCGTCCCATTGACCATTATCGACAATATCTTGTTCGATAATAAAATTGCTTATGTCTTTATGAAAAACTCCTGCCGACAATACGCCCACATCATCGGGATAATAAGCAATAGATAAGTCGATATTGTTTGATTCATAAGGATTGAGTAACGGATTACCCACTTGCGCTTTGCGCTCAGTGCCATCGTCTGTATTTTCAGTTTCAATCAACTGATACGCCGCCGCTTGTGAAAATGTCGGACGCGCTAATGACTGGGTGTAGGCAAAACGCGCTTGCAAATTATCATTGAAGTCATAACTCACATTCACACTCGGAAAAAAGTGGCTGTAATCTTTGCTTGAAGACCAAACAGTCGATTCAACGCGCTCCTCATCATTCACTTCATCGCTAATGACATCAACTCTATTACCACGTGTTGAGGTGCTGGTGTCTTCATAACGCAAACCTGTCACGATGCGCCAGTCGTCTATGTCAAAGCTAACCATTGCATAAAGAGCAAGAATATCTTCATCATTGCGATAAGCCTCTGAGAGATTTGATTCTTGCGTTTTTATCGTATCAATGTCGAAATTAGCACGCTCACGATTTACAAAATCACGAATAGCTTGGCGATCGAGTCCACCGCCAAAGTTGCCGAGTGCATAGTCAGGCGCTGCCGTTGCAAAGTCTGCCGCCGTTAAATCATTAAAGCCGCCATCATAGATGATTTCATCCACGTGATTTGTTTTTTCACGGCGACTGTATTTACCACCAAATTTAACTTCAACTGGCAATTCGCCCCATTGCTCAAAGTGAGTCACATCAAAACGAACGGTAAGATCTTCATCTTCAGACAACGTATCTTTAAAGGCTATTTCGTCAAGCTCAAAATTGCTTAAGTCATAAGCATTTGATGACGCAGTGAGCGTAGGCTTTTCAGCTGCTACATAAGCCATATCGATGGCTTCACCAGCAAAATCCGCATCAATATGGTCGTCTTCTGATTCATTCGATTTTGAATATCCGATGCTGTAGGTTAACTTCCAATCTTCAAAATCATGCTCTGCGCCACCTATCAATGATAAAATTTCCTGCACCTGCTCTCTGTCTTTCGTGTCGCGATCCATTTCTGCTTCACTAAATTGTCCGTGAGTCGCAGATGAAGCAGCACTATCTAACTTACCTTTCTCAAACTTGTATTCGTTGCGCATTCTAAATTCATTGTCAGAGAAATCGCTATACAAGGTGCGTAAATAAAAACGATTGTCGCTGTTGTGGTGATAATCAAGGTTAAGCGCCATGCCAACACGTTCACGTGTGATTTGATAAACCCGCTGTTCAATTTCTTCAGCGCCGTACAACTCAACATCATCACCTGAAGCCGCATCTTCAAATTCCATCACGCTCCAACCGCTGTCAGTCTCTATATTTTCAGAGCCAAACTCACGCTTAAACCACGAAATAGCAGTTGCTATTCCTAGTTCACCACCATTATCAAAGGTAAAGCGGTCACTGAAACTTCCCGACAGTTTAGGACTTGACTCCCCCACCAGCTCGTTATGAGAAACAGCGGCATTTAGGGTAATACTTTGGCCTTTACGGTCAAATGCACTGAGACTTTTCACTTCAATGGAGCCACCTAATGCATTGGCATCCATATCAGGGGTGAGTGTTTTACTCACTTCTAAACTTTCCACCAATTCACTAGGAATAACATCCAGCGCAACGCTGCGAACACCGCTTTCTGGCGATGGCACATTAAGGCCGTTGATAGTGACATTATTCAAGTTTGGATCAATACCACGCACACCAACGAAGCGTCCTTCCCCTTGATCTCTTAAAATCGATACGCCAGATAAACGTTGTAATGCCTCTGCAGCATTCTGATCTGGAAACTGACCAATGCCATCAGAGCTCACAATCGATTTAAGATTATCAGATGCACGTTCACGACTAAGTGCACTGGCGGCACCGGCAATTTGGCCATAAACAATAACGCTTTCCATTTCTTGACCAATAACATAGTTCGCGCTGTGATTTTGCTCCTCAGCAACCACAATAGTCTTTATTACTTTAGGCGCGCCAATGTATTGAATTTCCAATGTGTAAGTGCCTGGCTTAATATTAATAAATGAAAAACTGCCGTCGCGATTAGTTGTGGTTGCAAGATTTAACTCTTTAAGTTTTACACTCGCCCCTTGAAAGAAAACCGATTGACTAGCATCAGTTAACTTTCCGTCAACGCGACTATCTGCCAGCGCCGACATACTGCTTAGCGCACTTGCTCCAAATAACAGGCTTGAAACAAGCACCGATGTTTTACGTAATTTATTGCTCATTGCTATCTCGTTATGAGTTATTAATAGAATGGGCGTAAATATAGGAGACATTAATGACACAAATATTTCAGTAATTAGACAAGGCTGTCACATGGCAATAATCACGATATTTCAACAGACTATACTCAAAACGTTGAGCTAAACTGACCCCCTCCCAATCCCTCTATCCAGCAGCTTTTAACCGCCTTAGAGCAATCGACATCCAATAAATTGGCACGCTGTCAATTGACTGTCATGTAACTGAGCTAATATGACCCTTACATCAAATAAGCATATTTGTTATCCAATAATTATTGAGCCACGACGCACTATGAACCATACAAAATACCCACGACAAACGGGCATAATCTTTAGTTTAACAATTCAAATACTCACCATAACAACAGCATTAATTGTGGGGGAATTTAAGTCGATAAGCCGTTATGACGCGTTAGATATTCTTGGTGAAGGCGCCATTGTTACGGTGATTAGCGCATGGCTCATATTTAGTATCACAAGCAGACCAGCAGGTTCTGTGAGCAATCAACTTATGGTTGGACTCAATCTCATATTGATTACCGCACTATTAGATTTTATGGACGAATTTATCTTTTATACCGAAGGTCACGCATGGCTCACGACCATTGAATCCCTACCTGCTGTATTCGGTTTGTTGTGCATGACATTTGCACTAAAAGGATTACACTTTGAGCAAAAAACCATAAGCCGCCAACTGTTTAAACAAGAGCGATTTTATCGCAATCACCTGCTCACCGACTACATTACCGGCCTTAATAGTGCCCCCTATATTCGTGAACAAATTAACAATGAAATTCATTCATCGACCACTCAATCGTTTAGTTTACTGATGATAGATATTAGCCAGTTCGACGACATCAATTTAAACTTTGGTGAACACGCTGGCAATCAACTGCTGTCAAACATCGCGCAAATTCTGATGATAAACGTTAGAGATGGTGATTTAGTGTGTCGTTATGCTGGTGATTGCTTCATCATATTACTCGCTGATACAGCACTCAACGAAGCAAACCATATTGCACAAGACATAGAGCGCAGCATAAAACATATCGCCTTTAGACCACAGGGTAGTCAACTGCCACTCTATTTAACCGTTAAATCTAGTGTTATCACACACACTAGCGAAGACAACGCGCAACAGTTAATTGATAAACTATCATTAACCCTGCACAACAAAAAATTAGTGCGTCAAGCATCATGAGTAAGCGGTTGTTAGCCGTTGATATGGACGACAAAGCACTGCAATGTGGTTTTCTCATCACGCGATTGCTTAACGTGTGCAGCGAGCGCGGTGTAGAGCCTAATAAATTACTCAAAGGCACCAAGTTATTTATTGAGGATTTACAAAAAGATAGCGGATGTTTTAGCGCAAAAACATTGCTCACTATTATTGATAACGTATTAAAAACTAACATTCACCAACAAGTCAGCTTTATCATTGGTCGTCAGCTATTTACCCATCAAAACAACAACCCACTAATAACACTGAATCACTGTAAAACCCTAAAACAGGTAATAACAACAATCGCCAGACAGCCGATGCTTTGCTGTCCGTTATTTAGCTTGAAAATATACCGCGTTCAACATCAAAT
>MPDF01000113.1 GCA_001874365.1 Gammaproteobacteria bacterium MedPE
CTGATTTGTGAAATTACATAACTTACTTATGGTGTGTCGCAGTCTTCTAAGTGTTCTGCCCATTCAATAGCTTGTTGATAGTATTGATTAATCGTTTCAATTGGGATGCGTAGCTTTAACGCTTCACGCTCTGATAAGTGCCATCTTCCGTTTTCTAAATGTCTTATGGTACGTAGTGCCATACTGATGGGGGTTTGTGAGATATCTTCTTCATCAAGAAGTGTTTCACAAATTATCTCATCCAACGACAGGCGTGTCGTGATGTTACGCATTGGAATATCAAGAATCGCATCAATTAATGAAAACATACCTGTCATAAAGGCTTGGTCGCAAATTGCTGGCGCTAAGTTATTGATAACAAGTTCACAAAACTTAGCGCGAGTGGCACAGATTTGAATGAGTTCAGGTGGTTTGTCTTGTGCCAATACCGCAGTAAAAAATAATGATATTAGCTCTTTTAGTTGTAACTCTCCCATGTAGGTTATGGCTTGTTTTACCGAGGTTATTTTTCCTTTTAAAGGAAAAATCCCCGAGTTAACGTAGCACAACATTTTGTAAACTAGTCCACAATCTTTTTCTAGCAAACCAATGATTTTACTGTAATTAATGTTCTTTTTTTTGACTTCATTAAGTAACATCACTAACAGCATTTGTGTTGATTCTATTTCTTGGCTTTGTTTCATCTCCGGTTTACAAAAGTAATAGCCTTGAAATAAATGAAAGCCCAATTCAACTGCTTGTTTATATTCTGCGTGGGTTTCTACTTTTTCAGCGAGTAACTTAATCCGTGTTTTGACTAGTAATTCACTGATTAATGGCTCAATTTCATCGAGAGAGGTTTGCTGAATATCAAACTTAATAACCCGTACTACAGTTAAAAATCGTTTCCATTCTGGCTTATAGACAAAATCGTCTAGCGCAATCGAATAACCCGATTTTACTAATTCCTGACAAACAGAAAATACTTTGTCGCTTGGTTCTACGTCTTCTAATATTTCTATTAATATTTCATCTTTGGGCAATAAAAAAGGGAGCCGTTTTAATAATGACTCTTCAGAAAAGTTAATCAGAGCACGCTTGCCTGAGGTAAAAGGCTTTATTCCCTTGTTGAAATACGTTCTACCAATAAGTTTGGACGTGGCGACGTGATGATTGGTATTTTCTGGGTAGGCGTTTACTTGCCCTTCGCGAAAAAATAGCTCGTAAGCAGAAACTTGTTTTTTTCTATTTAGGATAGCTTGTCGAGCAATAAAAACATTCATAGTTGAACCAGTATCAAGGTGAGTTTCCAAACTAAGGTAATTGTTTAGTATTGTAAACTCTCACCACTCAAACTATGGTCTAATGACCGTATCGAAAGTTACTCAACAAAAATAGCCATCTCTTCGCCAATTTGTTTGCGCATATCCATTAATCTAATAGCGGTATCATGCTGTTTTTTGTCTTCTTCAGTTTCTGGTGTCCAAGTCGGAACTTGAATCGATTCACCATGCTCATCAACCGCAACCATAATAACAATACAGTGAGTTGTTAAGCGTTTATTGAGGGATTTAGGATCACAGGCATTTACTTCAAGAGCGATGTGCATTGAAGATTTACCAGTGTAGATAACCTTACCAGTCACTTCGACTAGGCTACCAACGTGAATTGGAGAAACAAAACGAATTCCACCGGCATAAGCTGTAATACAATAGCGACCGCTCCAACCTGCAGCTGTTGCATACGCGGCCAAATCTATCCATTTCATTACGGCACCGCCATGAACTTTCCCGCCAAAGTTGACGTCTTGAGGTTCGGCTAAAAAGCGCAACGTGAGTTCGCGTTGTGGGTTGTTCATGGGGCTTCCTTTACTTGAATTAACGCTTAATTAAATAATCTTATGATCTAAATAGAAAATTTACTAGCTTTGCTGTTTATTAAACAAGTGGTTGAGCCAGAGAGAGAATAAAATAATCCCACCGCCGACCGCTAATCGTGTCAAATCTTCATTTCGATTCCAAATAAGAATATTTACCACAAGTCCTGCGGGGACTAAGGCATTGTTCATTACTGCTAAGGTACCTGAGCTCACTAAAGTTGCGCCTTTGTTCCAAGCAAAATAGCCTAGACCAGAGGCGATTATCCCGAGGTATATTAAGATCCCCCATTGGGTATTAGTGGTTGGCAGCTTTTCTGTGTTACCAAAGAATAGAAATAGGACGAGTGCAATAATGAACGCACCGATGTAAAAGAGGCCAAAAATTGAAGATTGCGATATCTTATTATTCTCGCCAGGTTCCATCACGCGTTTATAAGCAACTTGGCCAAGAGCAAAGCTTATGTTGGCGCCTTGTACCACGAGAAAACCAAGTAGAAAACCTTCGTTAACACCTTGATATTTAATAGTCATCGCACCAATTACCGCGACTATGGCACTTACAAGAAATCCGAAAGAAAAACGGCGTTGGCTAATATCGTAAAACAACGTGACATAGATAGGCGTTAAGACGGTAAAGAGCAGAACTTCAGGAACGGATAAATAGAGAAAAGATTGATAATAGAAACAATACATCAGCCCCAACTGGACACCACCAATACTCATCAATTTAAGCGCCAGCGGTTTGGGAATACTTCGTAGTTTCAGCAAGGGTAAAAATAACAACATTGCCAGTGTTATACGTGTTAACGCAGAGAACCATGCATCAACTTGGCCTGCTAAGTAGACGCCAATCAGGCTAAATGAAAAGGCCCAGAGTATGGTAGTGGCGACTAAATAGTTCATAATGTCTCAGTGTATTGTTATTCGACAATCAGTTGGTCAATTTTGTTGGGAGCACCATTGACGCTGTCGGCGTTTGGTAATGGTTTAATGACTTCGGTTATCTTCGGCCACATCTCGCTCAGTTCAGCATTGAGCTCTTTAAACTGCTCTTGACCTACAGGTAGTTCATCTTCTTGGAAAATAGCATCCGCGGGACATTCAGGTACGCATAAATCACAGTCGATACAATCGACTGGATTAATAGCTAAAAAATTAGGCCCCTCATGAAATGCATCTGCCGGACATACCGATACGCAATCAGTGTATTTACATGCAATACAGTTGTCGGTGACAACAAATGCCATGAGTCGCTCCAAAAAATATGTCGTAAAGGTTTTTACGGATCATACGTATTGTTATATGAAATTCAACGCTTGATAGCGCTTAATGTCGAATGTGTTGAGTGTGATCCAAAATTTTGATGTTTTACAGCGGCTAATTGATGCGAAATAACATACAATACTCCTCTTAATTTTTACTATAGCCAAGTAACATTGCGACACAGGAATTTCCGATGATTCGTTTAACCAATCTCAAGCTCAATTTAGACCACAGCGAAGATGATCTAAAAAATCTCATTATGTTTACCTTAAAAATCCCCGCTGAGAAGTTGGTAGATTTTACGGTGTTTCGTCGTGGTATCGATGCGCGTAAAAAACGCAATATCGTGCTGTTGTACACCATCGATGTTGAAACAACAGAAAATGAGGCGTTATTAGCGAAATTCGAAAAAGATCAGTCGATTCGTCAAACCCCAGATATGGAATATAAGTTTGTGGCGCAAGCGCCAACTGATTTAGGTGACCGTCCTGTAGTGGTTGGTTTTGGCCCTTGTGGTATTTTCGTTGGCTTAGTGTTGGCGCAAATGGGTTATCGTCCAATTATTCTCGATCGCGGTAAGGAAGTACGTGAACGTACTAAAGACACCTTTGGTTTTTGGCGTAAGAAAACCCTCAATACCGAATCAAATGTACAGTATGGTGAAGGCGGCGCAGGTACTTTCTCAGATGGTAAGTTATATAGCCAAGTGAAAGACAAAAAGCATTATGGTCGTAAAGTCCTCAATGAATTTGTAGCCGCTGGCGCGCCAGAAGAAATTTTATATGTCAGTAAGCCACACATTGGTACGTTTAAATTAGTGACCATGGTTGAAAAGATGCGTGCTGAAATTATTCGTTTAGGCGGCGAAATTCGCTTTAGCGCTCGTGTTGATGATTTTGATATCAACGATGGCAAGGTCACTGGCCTTACATTAGCCGACGGTGAGAAAATTGTTTCGAGTCATATCGCATTAGCGATCGGTCACAGTGCCCGTGATACATTCCAAATGATTCACGATAAAGGCATTTATGTGGAAGCTAAGCCATTTTCTGTTGGTTTCCGTATTGAGCATCGTCAATCGTTAATCGACGAAGCTTGTTGGGGAAAAAATGCAGGCCATCCAATTCTAGGGGCTGCGGATTACAAACTTGTTCATCATTGTAAGAATGGCCGTAGCGTTTATAGTTTTTGTATGTGTCCGGGTGGCACCGTAGTTGCGGCAACCTCTGAAGAAAATCGTGTCGTGACTAATGGTATGAGTCAGTATTCGCGTAACGAACGTAACGCCAATAGCGCGATAGTAGTAGGAATAGACCCTTCTGATTATCCTGGTGGCCCATTAGCAGGTATTGATTACCAGCGTGAATTGGAAAGCGCAGCGTTTAAATTAGGCGGCGAGACTTATGATGCGCCAATGCAACGTGTTGGTGATTTCTTGAAAGGTGCAGCGACCCAAGAAACTGGTGAAGTTGAACCGTCTTATAAACCCGGTGTGAAATTTACTGATTTAACGAGTTTACTGCCTGAATATTGTAATGAAGCATTACGTGAAGCGATTCCAGCGTTTAATCGCAAAATTCACGGCTTTGCGATGGACGACGCGACGTTAACAGCTGTTGAAACACGTACATCGTCGCCAATTTGTATTAAGCGTGACGCGTCTATGCAAAGTATTAATACGCAAGGTTTGTTCCCAGCAGGTGAAGGGGCAGGTTACGCGGGTGGTATTTTATCGGCGGCCATCGACGGCATAAAAATAGCCGAGGCGATGGCGCTATCGATGAACGGTGAAGACTAAGAGTACATATGAAAAAGGCCATCGCGAGATGGCCTTTTTGTTAGCGCTTATTCATCCAATATTCGGCCGTTGTTTTATCGTGTTGCCAGCCAAGTATGAGTACCCCAACAATTAAAATGAGCCGTGTGAAAGTATGGCCATCGATATCAAATAGCGGTGTCGCAAGTGCGTGGCCATAGGTTGTTATAATCAGTAACACACCAACAGAAGCTAGCGCGGCTCTTAATTGCCAACCGATGAGAATTAACAGGCCAGCCAGTAGCTCCCAATAAGGAATGACGTAGCCACCTGCTAATAAAGCCCATTGCGGGATCCAAGAGTCAGCATAAGCGGCGACAAAGAAGTTCTCTGCATGTGCCTTGGCGGTAAGTGTAAATACCTTCCAGTAACCTGCCATAAAAAACAAGACACCTAAAATCCAGCGCATAATAAAAGAAGCGATGGTTAGATTGATTGAGTTCGCTAACTGATTTTTCATTAATTATGACTTTTTAGAGGGGGTATAGGCGTAAGTTGCTTTTTTAGAACCTTTACGTGCATCGCGTTTAGATTTTGAAAAGCCTGATGGTTTGTCGCGGTTAAAACGTTTAGTTTGATTGTCGACTCTTGGTTTTTTTGCTTCTGATTTTTCAGGAGTATAGCCAGGCGCTGTTTTACGTGAATCTGCAATCAAGTTATTAAGCTCGCGCATTTCGTGCTTTTTTAAATGGCGCCATTCACCTGCTTTAATATTATCGAGCGTTAGATTCATAATACGCATGCGTTTTAGCTTACGGACTCTAAAACCAAAGTGTTCACACATGCGGCGAATTTGACGGTTTAGTCCCTGGGTTAGGGTAATGTTGAAGCTATATGGCCCAGTTTTCTCGACTTTACATTTATTTGTTACGGTATCGAGAATCGGTACGCCGTTACTCATACCAAAAATAAAGTCATTGTCGATTTCTTTATCAACAGTAACCACATACTCTTTCTCGTGATTGTTACCGG
Source organism: Gammaproteobacteria bacterium MedPE (assembly GCA_001874365.1). Taxonomy (GTDB): domain Bacteria; phylum Pseudomonadota; class Gammaproteobacteria; order Enterobacterales; family Psychrobiaceae; genus Psychrobium. Next base: position 5,910 of record MPDF01000113.1, read on the forward strand.
CACGTAGGATTTTATTGACGATATCGCCGTCATTCGTTAATAAAATCAAACCTTCAGAGGGTTTATCAAGGCGACCAATAGGGAATATACGCTCGGGATAGTTAACATAATCGACAATGTTACCTTCAATGCTTTGGTCGGTCGTACAAGTAATGCCACGTGGTTTATTCAATGCAATATAAACAGGCGCTGGTTTAGTGGTAATGAGTTCGCCTTTAACGCGTACCTCATCGCCTTCTTGCACCTTGGTGCCCATCTCAACGCGTTTACCGTTGATGGTAATTAAGCCAGAGTCCAGTAGCTTGTCCGCTTCGCGGCGCGAACAATAGCCCGCTTCACTTAGGAATTTGTTAACGCGAACACCGGTTTGAGCTTGATCTGACATAATTTTTGGCTGGCTGAATAAAAGTGAGGCAATTCTATCACTGTTTCACGATGGCGAGAAACAAAGTGGCTAACGAAAAACGGGATGATTGAGCACCATCCCGTTATCTTGTGTAATAACAGTATTAGGCTTGGCGACGATCGCGAACTGCTTGAGCTAGTTGACGTAATACCGTCTCTGAATCTTCCCAGCCGATACAGGCGTCTGTCACACTTTGACCATAGGTCTGTGCAGCGCCATTTACAATATCTTGGCGGCCTTCAACTAAGTGGCTTTCAATCATCACACCAAACAATGATTTATCGCCAGCAGCAATTTGCGCACTAATATCAGTCGATACATCCAACTGGCGCTTAAACTGCTTCGAGCTGTTAGCATGACTAAAATCAACCATGATGTTGTTTGGGAGCTTAGCTGAGGTTAGTTGTTCGTTAACTGCATCAACGTGAGTTTTAGAATAATTCGGCTCTTTACCGCCACGTAATATGATGTGACAGTCTTCATTACCACGTGTTTGGACAATGGCCGAATGGCCATACTTGGTCACGGATAAGAAATTATGTGGCGCACTCGCTGCACCAATGGCATCTATAGCAACTTTAATCGTACCGTCAGTACCATTTTTGAAGCCAACTGGGCATGACATTCCAGACGCTAGTTCACGGTGTACCTGTGATTCTGTGGTACGTGCACCAATGGCGCCCCAGCTCATTAAGTCTGCAATGTATTGCGGTGTGATCATATCTAAGAATTCACCGGCTGTTGGTAAACCTAATTCATTGACGTTAAGTAGTAATTTACGTGCTAAACGAAGGCCGTCATTCAGCTTACAGCTATTGTCCATATAGGGGTCATTGATCATGCCTTTCCAGCCAACAGTCGTGCGTGGCTTTTCGAAATAAACGCGCATTACGATTTCTAAGTCACCTTTTAGCTCTTCACGAAGGGGGGCAAGACGCTTGGCATATTCTATTGCGGCTTTAGGGTCGTGTATTGAGCATGGGCCAATCACTACAAGTAGTCGATCATCTTTACCTGTCAGAATATTATGTGTTGCCTGACGAGCATCAAAAACTGTTTTAGAAGCTGATTGGCTCAGTGGAAATCGCTCTAAAAGGGCAACAGGGGGTAACAGTTCTTTAATTTTATCTATGTTGACGTCGTCAGTTTGGTAATACATGGTAATTCCTTAAATTAATATCCTCAGCGATGGCTGAAAGCCCACGTTAGCGAAGCCTTAGCGATTTGGCAATACTAGTTTTGGCTAAGGGATAACTTTTAAGAATTAATAATGGAACTTGGTAAGAATTAATAATGAAAATGATAAGACTTTTGCCACTATTGAGCAGCAAAAGTACTCTGAAGTCTTATGCTGGAGGTGTGAAACTCATTAAGGTTGCACATTCTTTATTGATTTCAGACTTTAAACGTTCTTCTTGCTGCGCTCTTTTTACATCAAAACGCATACGCTCTTTGCGCTCTAATGCCTTGTATCCAGCATGAGTTGGGTAATCAGCCAAAAACGTATCTAATTCATGTAAGGCAGGATAGAGTGCTGGATAATTCGCGTCTTGTGTGACATAGACTTTTTCAAGTAAGCGGCAAATACGAATCGCCCCTTCTGATAGCTCACACTGTTCTTCACCAACTGCCTTTGCGATTAAACGAATACTGTCGACAAGCTTTTGATTATGCTTAGCAATTTTTTCGTTATGGGCTGTAATAGCTTCTTGCTGTTGTGCTGTTTGCACGCGTAGTTTAGCAAATAAGCTACCCGCATAATAAGCAAGGCCGCCAATAATCAATACTGCTAAGATAATTAAAACAATATAAAGCAGCGTCATTACGATTTAAACTCGTCAAATTCAGAACTATCTAATTGTTCCCACGCCTCTTTCTTATCTTCTTCGCTATCTTCTGTATCATCAATTTGTGCTAATAGCTTTTGATGTTTAGCTGTTTGGTGGTCGATATATGCCTGATCTTTCGCTGAGATCTCTTTGCCATCATCCAACGCATCTAATAAATTATTTAAGCGTTCATCGTTCTCTACCTGAGCAATTTGTTGTTCAATAGATAGGGCTGGTGTTGGCTTGGCCTTTTTAACCACAACTTTAGGTTGCAAGTTCTTCGGTGTTTGACTCGGCACTAGTTCAATCGCTTTTTTACTGCCGACTCTGCTATCTATTTCTGACGCGTTGTTGCCTGACGAACGTGTTTTTTTAACTTTAACACCATCAATATTCGCTTTCGCACCAGAAGGGCGGCCTTTGCCTTTCTTCTTAGAGTTGTCTTTGATTCTTTCCGATTGTTTTAACAGCGGTTTTTTCGCTGCGCCAATGGATTTTTCAGTACGAGTCTTTTTCTTACGAGTCATGGTGGTATTTCATCTAAATTAATTAGCGCGTGTTATACCAGAATTGGCTATTGATTTCAGTAAATGAGGGGAAAAAATGTGCACAAAGGCGGAAATAAAAAAAACGGCAGATAAAATCTGCCGTTATTGAGTGAATACACACTACTTTTATATTTGAGCTCTCCTTCAAATATAAAAGAAAGGTTGTTTCCTAACTTCACGTCCTATTTTTATTCAACCTTCCATGATTGCTTGGTGAATAGTAGGTTCTGTATTTTATTATTATAAGCTTCGTTAATTCGTCAACATAAAAGAGTTGTTGATACCCTTAACTACAAGCTAGTCTACAATCGTAGACCTGTTTCTTATTATAAGAAACAAATAGAGACAATGTCTCAAATACCACAATGGCTTTTTATTATTTTCCTAGTTTCCTAGGGAGCTTAAATTTAAGCTAAAAATCGCACTTAAAAAATACTGCAAAGTACATTGGTACAAAGTACCTAGTTTTTTTATTCTAAAAGCCAAATTTTTGGCTTAGGTCAAACACTTATAATTATGTAATTTTTATTATTATTTAGTCGGTGCGTTTAACTGGGGGTTACTTTACTGATGTAAAATGGCATCACAAGCGTTTTAATACACTTTTTTTTAAGGGTGACTAAAGTCTTTTGTTTAAGCCCTTGTAAGTAATGACAATTTATAAAACCTTACGTTTACGTAATGGCGGATATCTTACGTATATAATGGCTTTTATCTTACCTTCTTTGTGGTTTAAGTCTTAATCGTTTGTTGTTTTTTTAATAACTTGTTAATTAAAAGTTAATGCATGAAGTCACACTAAAATTTATTTAGAACAAAAAAGAAGCTAACGCACGTTTGAATGTTAAAGTTCGATGGTGTTGCTTTGTATACATTCTGCATTGCAAAATTTTGTATATAATTGTCGAAAATTTACGCTATTATTGCGATTGTAGATAAAATTCACCAATATCACTTAATATTCATCTACTTATTCCGACGAGAATGCCGAAGGATATGCCTTGAAATAATCAAATTGGAATTAAAAATGACTTTAGGACAACGAATTAAGCAACTACGCGTAGATAAAGAGTTGAATCAACCTGAATTGGCTGGTGCTATGGGAATTGAGCAGTCTTATCTATCAAAACTAGAAAATGACAAGGCATTTCCATCTGATGAGATGTTTGAAAAATTATTGACTGCATTAAAGATGACAGTTGATGATTTTATTAAGGGATTCGATCGTACCTATATAATTAACCATTTGTCGAAACTGAGCTTTGTGAAACAACATACAGAAGCATTAACACAATCGAATGCAAAGTATTTATT
>MPDF01000114.1 GCA_001874365.1 Gammaproteobacteria bacterium MedPE
CGGTTGCTCAACAGCAGTCACTGTTTCAACACGCTGACGCTCTATTGCTAAACGCTCTTGTTCTAATTGCTGATCATGAGATTGTTCGCGAACGCGATCAGCCCCTTGCTCAGCAATTTTTTCACCGCTGCTTAAGTTACAGGCGGCATTACAAGATGTTTTAATGTACAAACTCATTCCCCGTTAATTAAAAAGAGCTAGTTACTGCTCTCATAGTAACTAGCTCAAACTAATAGACCAACACAAAGACTAAATGTATTCATGAACGTTAAAATGGACCAATAGGTTCACTGCCTTCTTGCCAGTCGCGATAAAGCACATCGTTACCATGAATATAATACACACCTTGCGCCGTCAAGATACTACGAGCGTCAATATTCGAAAAGTACGATGAATTAATATTTTTTTTAAATTCAATTTTTCCAACAGGCTCAAGATTCGCTGAACGTCCTTCACCATTGATCTCTAATAACTGCAATGTGCTTGTTAATTGCGAAGTCGTACTCGTCGAAATTCCAGCAATCCAGCGTTCTGTTGGGAGCGCAATTCGATGATTGTTAGCTGATAATTGCAAATAGCTTAATGCGTGATGATCAAACTCTACAGGTGTAAAACTGTCTTTATAAATGTAGTTACCTAATTGCATTGGCGATTGTGGTTCACCAACATCGAAAAGGCTAACTTGCGCCCCGTCGTTAATCACAGGTAAATCACTATCATCATCTTGCGCCCAAATATGCTGACCAATACCGAGTAACAACTCTTGATTAATCGGATGTAAATACGCTGAGTAGCCCGGAATTTCCAATGCGCCTTCCACTGTCGGGTTTTCTTTATTACTCAAATCGATAACATAAAGAGGATCGGTACGCTCAAAAGTGACTATGTAGGCTTTATTATTAAAATAACGCACTGCATAGATATCTTCGTTCGGCTTTCCAATCGGCTCCGGGTGAACTTGATTAGGAAGATGTCCTACAGCAGCTAACACATCAGTGCCGTCATCTTTAAAAACCGACAATTGGTGTGTCGGTGAATAATTTTCATCATAGGTTGTGCTTACCGTTGTTAAATATTCGCCTGATTCATTAAACCTAAACTGGCTATTTCTGAAACCAAAGTTGCCGTCTAATGTTGCATATGCACGATAACTTAATCCCTCTTCTGTGATAGAAAATTTATAAATAACACTTTGTAAATCAGTGACATTATCTTGATATTGTTCGCCGTAGAGATAAACCGAATTTTTGGAGACATAAATCCCCTGCGCTTGCGCGTTAACACAACGAGACTTAATATCAGTTGGATTACGCGTATCTATTACTGTCATTAGTATCAACCCCTGATGTCCTGAGTTCTGATCAAATACGGTAGGAATATAGCAACCATGGTCTGCAATTAATGAAGTTTTTTTACCTACTAAATCAGTTATATGAGGTAGAAAATCAATTAAAGGCGCTTGTTTAAGCGCTTCAAAAATCGCTTCATTTCCTTGTTCCAGCACGGTGGGATCAACGATGTTTCTAATTGACGGTGCAAAACTAGAAACAACATAAAGTTTATTATCAATTTGTCGTGATGATAAAACATGACCATCTAAGGTATATTGCTGCTTTAAGGACGGCGCTGTTAATTCTTTCGTATCAAAGATAGAAATTGAAAACTGTTGTTCAGTTGGATAAAAAATATCATAAGCTATAGGCCATGAATGCTGCGCATCGCTGCTGAGTAAACTCACGCTATAACCATTAACATACATCCCATTGATGTGCTGCTTTTCATCACCAATGACTAACGGGGTATCACTGAGCTTTTGCAAGCTGTTATCAGATTTACGCTGTAAAATACGTAATAGATCACTTTGCTCTTGAGTGTCATCAGTGTCATTAAATCGATTGTTAATCGTTAAAAAAAGCTGCTGCCCGTTAAAGTGAAAACGATCGCTTTCATCAACGCCATCTTCTTGAGTGATTGATCTCGAAAAATTATTGTCAGCAGTTTCAGAGGCCTCAGTCGCAGTAACAACATCAATAGGAGAAGTGTGCCCTAAAAATACACCATTTCTAAGCCTAATACCTAAGGCATTATCACTTTGCAGTGAAAGCGCACCATAAGGCGTAAGCTTCATTGATTTCACCGGTAGTGTTTCTGATTGCGTTATCGTCTTTGTCGTTTCACTGCCGCCGCATCCGACAAGCGTCATCGTTGTGACCAATAATGTTACAAAGGCTATTGATGATAACTTCATTTGAAAAGTCCGTATTAAATTAGATAGTTCCAGTCTAAGGGAAGGTTTTAAACGGTGGTGTTATAAATTGCTACTAGTTGTAATCTTGTGTAATCCTTAATGAAATACCTGATAAAGGGTGTTAACTTATATCCATAATTAGCGACAGTGAATCTCTTTTGAAAATACTAACTCCATTACTCTTATTACTTTGCATAACCTTTATGGCTAGAGCTTCTGAGTTATCCCAAGTAGCAGCTATTGAATCGTCTTCATTGCACAATCATTCAAACGCAGATTTGGTTGAATTAGGTGAATGGAATTTTGCGATAGGCTTAGGTTACGGTCGCCGTACTAATCCACTGTACGAAGGAAAAGACACGCCGCTGTATTTAATTCCATCAATAAGTTACTACGATGAACACCTATTTTTTGACGATGGCGTATTGGGATACAGCATCGACATAACGCCACAACTCTCTATTAGTGCTATCACGCAGTTAAACACTCATGCTGCAAATTTTTCTCGTTGGCACCCCAGCAATTTCTTTGTTGCACAAACTAATAGCGCTGTCACCGACAATAAATTTTCACCCAGTCTTGATGTTATCTATCCGCAAACTGACGAAGAAGTCTCAGAACAGCCAATTAACGTGTCAGAACTTGCCGATCGCGATTGGGCACTAGACGCTGGAATACAACTCAATTACTTCGGTCAAAATAACTGGATGTTACAAGTCAATTTATTACACGACGTATTAAACGTTTACAACGGACTCAATGGCCAGTTAAAGCTCGAAAAAGCATGGCGTTTTTCGTCACTGCCGCCTCTATCTATAAAATTATCAGGTACCTTAGATTGGCATAGTCAAAAGCTCGCTAATTATTATTACGGTATTGGTAAACGTGACACACCACTAACCGCCAGTCACTTTACGGCTGACAGTGGTATCAATAGAACACTTGGAATTAGCGCAAACTATCATCTATCATCGAATTGGCGAGCTGCTGTTAGTTATCGACTAACGACGCTTGATTCATCGATAAAGCAAAGTCCGATGGTGAGAGATGATCACTCAGATACTTTTTTTGTCGGGGCGACTTACGATTTCTAATTGACAATGGATCAACTGGCGATTAACCACGTAATGATTAAGTATTTGGGACAACTACACAAAATTACGCTCATCACACTTCTAGTGTCGATGGCTGGTTTTCTTATGCCGTCAATTGCCATGGCAAATACTGAAATTGTGTTTTCAATCTCACCGTCGACTTGTGTTGTGAATGTAGCGGGTGATGCGTGTAATAAGCCATTACAGCTTAACTGGCAAACACCAGTCGTAGCAAATTACTGCCTTTATGGTAATAAAAAACAAATCAAATGTTGGCAGTCCCAACAACGCATTTCTGAAACCTTGATTTTGAAGATCAAAGATTCAACTGTTTTTGAACTAATGAATGAACAACATCAGGTTATTGCTCACACAAAAGTAAGTGTTAACAGCACAACCTCAAAGCGTTTTAGGCGCCGATTAAGAGCCGATTGGAGTGTATTTTAATGAAACAAGTGTTATTGGTAGAAGATGATAAACGTCTTGCCAATTTAGTAGAGCAATTTTTAACGCATAACGGTTTTAAAGTTACCGTACTGGAGCGTGGTGATCTAGTTGTTGATTACTTAAAACATCACCAACCAGACTTAATATTGTTGGACATCATGCTGCCAGGTAGCGATGGGTTTTCAATTATCAAAATGATTCGTCGAACCTTCACTCGTCCTATTCTGTTCTTAACTGCCAAAGACAGTGATTTCGACCACGTTACTGGTCTTGAATTAGGCGCAGACGACTACATCATAAAGCCGGTCGAACCTCATGTTTTATTAGCACGTGTCAATAATGCACTGCGCCGCGCAGCGCCTGTAACAACAGACAATTCACAAGAATTAATTTTTGGTCAATTACACATTAATAACTCGATGCGAACCGTTTCATTGGCAGGAGAAAACATCATACTCACTAGCCACGAATTTGAACTTTTATGGCTCCTAGCCAACAAAGCCGGCGAAGTACAAAGTCGCGATTATATTCACAAAACAATGATCGGTAGAGAATATGATGGTTTTGATCGCAGTGTTGACGTCCGAGTTTCTCGATTGCGAAAGAAACTCGACGATGACTTATCCGCTCCCACTCGCATAATCACGGTATGGGGCAAAGGCTATATCTTTAGCCCAACTGCGTGGGATTAATTAATGCTACGCCTATTCGTTAGTTTATATTTACTGCTGATTATTTCCATCGGTGCTATTAACACGCTGTCGGAAAAACTCTGGCAGTCTTTAAATAATGCGCCATCATCTCAACTCATCGCTATCGAACAAGTCGCAAGTTCATTGGCACTGACACTAAACAGCCAAAACGTTAGACTGCTATCTAAACGTCTTGAATTAGCCATTACACCGCAAGATAGTAATGACGTTGCATTGCTATCTTGGCAAGAGCAAGCACTCATGCAACGAGAAGCCGTCATTACAATCGATGAACACGATGAGATTTATGCGTATGTTCAACCAGAATCACAGCTTTATCTTATAGGCCCCTTTTATCAAGAAACTCAAAGTAATATAGTTAAACCGCTCATTTTCCTTATCTCCTACCTTTGCTTAGCAGGCATTATCGCATTATGGGTTTGGCCACTATGGCGTGACCTAAAAAGCTTACAACGGGCTAGTGACCATTTCAGTCAAGGTGGACAAGCACTGCCTATTCCAGTTAACAAGCGCTCTACAATTGCGCCAGTGCTAACAACCTTTAACACCATGACCGCTCAAATATCACGCCATATTGATGAACAAAGGCAGCTCACCAATGCCGTATCCCATGAAATTCGTACACCGCTTTCTCGCTTAAAGTTCACCTTTGCGATGCTCGATAAAGAACATGTTCCACAATTACCTTGCATGCGCCAAGATGTTGTTGAATTAGAACGTTTAGTCGATGAAATGCTTAATTATGGTCGACTAGAGAGTCAACATGACAACTTACATATAGAAGACGTTAACATTAGCGAATTGGCAACTCACCTCATTGATAAACTAACGCGTCATCATCAAGTTAATGTCACACGAAATATTACCGAAAATATTATCTGCCGCTGTGATGGTCATCTCATCGAGCGCGCCCTACAAAACTATATAACTAATGCCCTGCGTTATGCGCAAAGCCAAGTGACAGTCACAATTACTCAAACAACCAATCGAGTCATATTCCATGTAGAGGATGACGGACATGGCATTAAAGAGTCACAGCGAGACTTAGTATTTCAAGCATTTACTCGCTTAGATAAGAGTCGCAATAAAGATAATGGTGGCTTTGGTCTAGGCTTGGCAATCGTAAAACGCATAACTCAATGGCATAAAGGTGAATGCAGTGTCGATTCTTCAGCGCTTAATGGCGCTAAATTTTCATTAATTATTCCAAAGCATCTTCTATAAACAGTGACTTATCACTCAGTCACAATTTCTAACAAATTAACGTCGCTGTACCTAAACGGACTCTTTTATATCACAGTCAGTGCGTTACACTACGGTTAACCTTAACAAGATGATAATAATATGAAATTTACGCCTATTTTTGCCGCAACCATGACGGCAATGCTCGCTTTGTCGGGCTGTGAAAACACTAATTCTTCGTCACCGGCACCGTCAGCCGCTGTTCAAAAAGCACAATCAAATGACATTGCTTTTGAAAAGTTCACCTTAGACAACGGCCTTGAAGTGGTTTTCCATACCGATCACAGCGACCCAGTTGTCGCGGTAGCGCTCACATCACATGTTGGTTCAGCGCGCGAATTGCCTGGACGCACAGGATTTGCTCACCTTTTTGAACATTTACTATTTCTTGAATCAGAAAACTTAGGCAAAGGCGGCTTAGATAAACTCAGCGCGCGTATTGGTGGTTCAGGCGCTAACGGCTCTACCAGCCGCGACAGAACAAATTATTATCAAGCAGTACCATCAAATGCACTAGAAAAAATGCTTTGGGCAGAGTCAGACAAACTTGGTTTCTTTATTAATACCGTCACAGAGCAAGTATTAGCTAAAGAAAAACAAGTCGTTAAAAATGAAAAGCGTCAAAGTGTTGATAACCGTCCTTATGGCCATACATATGCCGTTATTGATAAAACATTGTACCCAGCAGGTCATCCTTACAGCTGGCAAGTAATTGGTTCATTGACTGATTTACAAAACGCCACACTTGATGATGTAAAAGAATTTTTTAAACGTTGGTACGTGCCAAATAACGTTACCTTAGTTGTCTCAGGTGATTTTGATCCAAAACAAGCCAAAGAGTGGGTGCATAAATATTTCGACGAAATCAAACGCGGCGAAGATGTTATTCCAAACAAAAAACAGCCTGCCCAGTTAACAGCGACCAAAAAGGTCATGTTTGAAGACAATTTGGCACAACTACCTGAGCTAACAATGGTTTGGCCAACAGTGCCAATTTATCACGAAGACGCTTACGCCCTGTCTGTATTAGCTGCTCTATTAGGCGACGGAAAATCAGCCCCCTTAAATCATCAACTGGTTGATGAATTGAAGCTGACCTCTTCTGTCGATGTTTATGGCTGGGAATCTGAACTTGCCGGACAATTCTTTATATCAAGCCGTGGTTTTAAAAACGTAAAGCTTGACGACATAGAGAGCGGCATTAACACAGCACTAGCAAACTTTGAAAAGCAAGGGTTTGATCAGGCCGATCTAGATCGTATTAAAGCGGGCCAAGAAACTAGTTTCTACAAAGGTATTTCAAGTGCCCTTGGTAAAGGCTTTCAACTGGCACAATACAACATCTTCGCCAACGATCCTGGCTACATCAATCAGCATGGTAAACGTATTCTTGCGGTAACCAAAGATGATATATGGCGCGTATACAACCAATACATTAAAAACAAACCATTTGTTGCAACGAGTTTTGTGCCAGCCAAACACACTGAGTTAGCGCTTAGTGGCTCAAAACTAGTAACTGTTGAACAGGAAAAAATTGTCAACGGCGCAGAGCAATCATTTGATGCATCACAACAAGCACAATACCAGCGTACCCCATCAACATTTGACCGCACAGTAGAGCCAGCTTACGGTAAAGATCCTGTTCTTTCAGTGCCGCAAGTCTGGAATGAAACGCTTGATAACGGTATTCGCGTATCAGGTATCGTGAGTAACGAAACACCACTGGTTCAAGTCAATATCGATATCGCGGGCGGCATGTTATTTGATGATATCAATAAAGTGGGCGTTGCTAACTTAGTCGGCGAATTGCTTAATCGTGGCACACAGCAACAAAGCATCACCAAATTTGAGGATGCCATTAAAGCGCTAGGCGCAGACATTGGCACCTACACAACGTCTAATAGCATTCGAATTACCGCGAGTATGTTGTCACGCAACTACGATGAAGTCATGGCACTGATTAGCGAAATGTTATTGACACCTCGTTGGGACGCCGCAGAATTTGAACAAGTAAAAACTCGCCTTAAGAATCAAATTCTTGAGCAACAATCGAGCCCGCGCTCTATTGCTGATAATCAATTCAAACAATTAGTTTACGGAAAAGATAACCTCTTTTCTCACAACTTAGCGGGAAGCGTTGAATCGTTAGATAAAATAACGTTGGCTGATTTAAAACAGTTTTATGCAGCCAATGTGTTGCCAAACTTAACGACAGTTCAAATTGTTGGTGACATCAAAGAAAGTGACGTTTTAGGCCCACTGACTGCGTTAAATACGCAATGGAAAGCTCAAGAGCGCCAACTACCAACCATTAAGCAGCCAGCATTAAGTACTAAGCCACGCTTATACTTCTACGACGTACCGGGCGCAAAACAATCGCAACTGCGCATTGGACACGCGTCGTTACTTGCAGATGACAAAAACTTCTATAATGCTCAAGTCATGAATTATCGTCTTGGCGGCGGTGGCTTTGCATCCAAACTAACTCAAGAACTGCGTGAAACTAAGGGCTATACCTACGGTGTTCGTTCTAACTTTTATGGCGATAAAAACAAGAGCAACTTTATGATTAGCTCGGGTGTTCGAAGCAATGTGACACTGGAATCTATTGAAATCATTAAAGACATGACAACTAATTATGGCGCAGATTTAGCGCAAAGTGATTTAGATACAACCAAGAGCTTCTATCTTAAAAGTAATGCTCGCCGTTTCGAAACACTTGGCGCCAAACTCGGTATCTTACGTGACATGGCCACTTACAACCTACCAGCAAACTACGTTCAACTTCGCGCTAAAGGCATCGAACAGCTAGCGCTAAACGATGTTAAAGCTCTTGCCAAAGATTACATCAAACCACAAAGCTTGGTTTACGTCGTCGTTGGTGACGCGAAGACGCAGTTAAAACGCCTTGATAAGCTGGGGTTAGGTAAACCTGTATTACTGAACTAAGCGCTCAAAGACAATAGCCAAATAAATTAAAAGCCATTATCCTACGATAATGGCTTTTTTATTTGAACAACTTAGATTATGTCCTTAACACTACGCGCATTGGAAAATTGGGATGGAAAATCAACGGCTGATTTACAAGAAATTTATAACAAACTAAATAGTCAATCACTCGTCTTTGAACTTGTGCCAATGCTCCCTCACCACCCAGTTGCAGCAACATGGCTTATCAAACACGCCACAGAACAAGGAATTCAACTTGCAAGTGAAGATAGCGTGGCGTTAATTGAGCATCTCTTACAAACGCAACACTGGCAATCAGCGCTTCATTTACTGCAAATATCCGATCACCTCACCATTCCCAATAAATATGTCAAACCACTGTACGCCAATTTAAGACACAAGCTAAGCCACACCAATAAATTTATTCGAGCATGGAGCTATCACGCACTATCAAATCTCACTAAACAGTACCCAGAATACGAAAAAGAAGTTATTGAGCTATTAAACATGGTACTTAATGATGAAGCACCATCGGTTAAAGCAAGAATTAGGAAAGTTTTACAGAGTTAGTAAAGCTTATTATTATAGTTATTTAACGAATTAAATAGCCAGAATAAACAATGACGCTTAACAATAAAGCGCCATTGGAAAAGGAAACAACTAAATGGATTCTGCAAAGTTAATTGATACCAGCGTAAACTAGTTACCGCGAATCGCATCAATAATTTTGGTGGTTGAACAACCATCTTCAAAATTAAGTACTTTCACTTCACCGCCGTTGGCGATGACTTCTTCGCCACCAGCAATTTCATGGACTTGATAATCACCGCCTTTCACTAATAAGTCAGGCAGAATGTCGCTAATAAGTTCACGCGGTGTATCTTCGCCAAAGTTTACCACCCAATCCACAGCCCCAAGGCCGGCTAAAACAGCCATTCGTCGATCAACAGGATTAACAGGACGTGCTTCACCTTTAAGACGTTTCACCGAATCATCGTCATTGACGGCAACAATCAAGCGATCGCCTAACTCACCAGCATGTCCGAGATAGGACACATGCCCTGCATGCAAGATGTCAAAACAACCATTGGTAAGTACCACTTTTTCACCGCGAGCTTGAGCGGCGCGAACTGCAATTTTTAATTGTTCAGGTGAAATAACGCCAAAGCCCGCTTCAGGGTGAGACTTAGCCAGCTCATTGGCTAACTCGATAGTACTCACGGTTG
>MPDF01000115.1 GCA_001874365.1 Gammaproteobacteria bacterium MedPE
AATCTCATAGTCTGTGTACATCCAATGCCTCGTGGAATGCGTGTTCAATAGAGATATATGCACATGATATAGAAAATTACTTGAATGGGAGCTCTGACTTTAAAATTCCGGCTGTTATTGCTAGTACGACAAATGGTCATTTATCATTCTGTAGTCCGCAAGCACTCAAAAGGTTTCAATTGAATTTAAATTCCTTGAAAGGCAAAGTGAAAAACGATCAACATTTGAATAGTTTCATTCGTATGTATGGGAAACATTTGTAATTCGTATTTACCAGGTTAACTTTCTTCTGGATATAAAATGGTCATGATATAAATTTATGCTGTTTTCGACTAATGATAATAATTGAAAGTCGCTTATTGCGTTGAGGGGATTGTTATTCATCAGGTGTTATCTTTAAGCCGACTAGCTCGTGTGTCTACTGTAATAAGCGGTTATTTCACTTGTATTGATCACGTTTAAAAAAATAGCAAGCTTTAGCGACGTTGCTGAAGCTTACTAGTAAAATACGGTGAGTCAAGGTGATGATTCAGGAGTTACCAAGAACGTATTTTGCACCCTTTAAGTGCGTAAAATAAAATGAATAAATAGCACGGTAACATCACAATGTAACCTGATTGTAGGCCTGCTGCAGTGCCACCTGAACCACTCGCTAAACTCCAAAACAGTGGTCCAAAAGCGCCTCCTGATATTCCCATTACTAAGAGTGCTGAACCAACACTGGTTAACTTACCCATTCCCGATAAAGCTAATGGAAATATAGCGGGCCACACTATTGCATTGGCAAAGCCAAGGAATGCAATCAGTATGAGTGTGTCTGGTAGTTGAACATCACCTAACATTCCAGAGAGTAAATGAGCAATAGCGAATGAATTATTATCGCCAATAACGACCGCGATGCTTAACATAACCCCTAATATAGCCGATACAGTTAATGCGTTTTGTTGCGATATATAACGCGGAATTAAAATGATGCCTAAAATGTAACCTATCACCATACAAGCCATTGTGTATGATGTCATTACACTATAGTTTTCAACACCTAAAGCTAACGCGAATGCACCAATGGTGTCGCCAGCAATTACCTCTACAGCGACATACAAAAATAAAGCCACTACACCTAATGCTAAGTTAGGATGCGATAAGGCTTCTTTGATGTGTCCTTTATTTTGACCATCATCGCGCTCTTTTGGTAACTCAGGCAAAGGCGCTTTAGTAAGAAGAAACCCTAATACACCCATCGTAATAGCCATACCTAAATAAGGTAAAATTAAGCTATTTGCCATTTCATCTATTTGTACTTGGGATAACTCAGTACCTACTGTGCCAGTAAAACTACTTAAAATTAAAGCGGTGAATACAATAGGGGCCACAACACCAGCGCCTTTATTTAGTATGCCCATGATTGAGATACGAGCGGCGGCAGACTCTTCTGGCCCAATACGCACAACATAAGGATTGACCGCCGTTTGTAATAACGTTTGTCCAGCCCCCATGACAAGTTGAGCAAATAAAAAGAGCGGAAATAGTTGTGTTTTTGCCGCCGGAATAAATAATAAACCCGCGAGCATCATAATAGCCATGCCTAGCGCCATTCCGTTCTTATAACCGACTTTGCGAATAATCGCTGCCGACGGTAACGCGGTGAATGTAACGGCAATATAGAAGGAAAATAAGATTAAGGAGGCTTGAAATGGTGATAATTGCAGTACTTGTTTTAAGTAGGGCATTAATGAACCATTGAGCCAAGTGGCAAAACCTAAAATAAAAAACAGCCCAGCCACTATGATCATGGGCAGTGCATTACTTTGTTGTTTATCTTGTTTGTGTTTATTTTCTTGATTATCTAATGTGGATGACATTTTCATAACTTCCTCGTGATTACACTTTAATTCTAGTTATTGTTTGATTATTCTCATGATAGTTAGCAACCTTGAGTAGGTTGAACTTTTTTTCCGCCTATCCATGTTTCATTCACTGTTAGGTTATCATTTAGCATAACCATATCAGCTTGTTTTCCTATCGTTAATTCACCGCGTACGCATTCATTAACTTTTTGTGATAAATATTGTGCAGGGTACAAGCTGCCCATACGTAACGCTTCATCAAGCGTAATATTTAGACGTTTATGAGTGTTTCTAACAGCACTGGCCATATCTAACGATGACCCTGCTAACTCGCCTGTGGTGGACGTTAATTTACCATTGTTGACGTGTACTGTTCGGTCATATAACGCAAACTCAGTTTGGGTTGTACCAACGGGTGGCATGGCGTCTGTTACTAAAAAAATCTTGCCGCGAGGCTTAGTCTTTATAGCCAATTGACAGCTTACATCATCGACATGAAAACTATCGACAATAAGGCCACAGCTAGTATTGTCATTCATTAAGGCACACCCAACTACGCCAGGCTCTCTGCTTTGAAGGGGAGACATCGCATTAAATAAGTGGGTAAAACCCGTTGCTCCAGCGTCAATAGCACCTTGTGCGGTTTCGTAATCAGTATTGGTATGTCCTAAACAGACCTTGATACCAAGCTTGACCATACGCTGGATGTCTTTTGTACTGACAGTCTCTGGCGCCAAAGTAACAATGACGTGGCCTAGATCTTGGCGTGATAAAACGTGCCATTCATGGTCGCTAATGGGGCGAATATAGTCTTCACAATGTGTGCCTTTTTTGGCGACAGACAGGTGTGGACCTTCAAAGTGAATCCCAATAATGCCAGGTACATTGTTAGCAATTGCTTGTGCGATCGCATCGGCAGCCTGTTGCATGATTTCAACTTTATCGGTAATTAGGGTTGGCATCATCGCTGTTGTGCCGAATTTAGCATGAGCTGCCATTATCAATTTAAGATTTTCAACCGACGGGGAATTATTAAATAATACGCCCCCACCGCCGTTAACTTGTAAATCAATAAAACCGGGTACGACTAAATCACTTGTTTGCACATCAACGTTGTTTGTGTCTTGATCTATCCCAATTATTTTCCCACCAGCGATGGTTAAAACGCGATCATGTAGGAAGCGATGTCCATCAAAGAGTTGTTGTGCGTGTAAACGTAATGTCATTGATAGTCCTATGGTTAATTCGCTATTTATTTTGTTTTGCGCTTAAATTTTCGTTAGTTCGCGTTGTGCAAAAAGTATGGCACCAACTTCTGGCGGGCATAAAGCTTCACTGAGTTGTGCTTGAACGTCTTGCGCAAGCCAAGGGGTTAATCGGGGGGCTAAGCCCCCAATCATCGAGAGCTTGTCGGGATTTCTTGCCAATAGGACTTGAGCCATATCATTAATATAATCAGCGCCTTCTTTGATAACGCTCAGTGCCAGATTATCTCCTTGTTCTGCGGCATCAAATACTAAATTAGCGAGCTGTGCGAAATAAGTGGCAGTTTTCCCAGTAATTTGTTCAACCAAGTCGGTGTCATCATGACATGCTAACCTTGTTAATAACATTGTATTCATTAACGATGGCTCAGCGAGACCATCAATAGATAAAAGGACTTTTTTTGCTGCTTGTAACCCAAACCAAGCGCCACTGCCTTTGTCGCCATGAGGAAAACCGTGAGCACCAATCACAAATTCTTGATCATCGATGTAAGAGAAACCGCATGAACCCGTACCTGTAATAATGACTGCTCCTTCATTACCTTGGTGCGCTCCTAGACACGCTATCAATAAATCGGTTGCTAAATGTATCGTTTTAAAAGGGTGTCGCCACGCTGCCATTTTATTAAATAACACGGGCAAGTTAACGCCTGCTAACCCAACGCCTGCCGATAATTCGTTGAGCTTTACATGTGCTAACCCTGCATCGGCGAGTGCCAGTTTGGCCGATTCAGTAATTGAGTACGTCGCTTGCTCGAAACCGTGTAATGGATTGCCGGGGCCTGAAATACCCGTGCCAAGTACTTCATTCTTTTTATTCATGACAATGGCTTTGCACTTACTGCCGCCACCGTCTATTCCTAACAACAGCTCACTATTATTGTTATTTTTTAACATGTTGCCCCCACACTCACTGTCTTCATTGTTAACTTCTTATCCATCGTCATTTTATCACTTAGCTGATTGATAAAACTTCATCAGGCTTGCTGTAGAACAGTCATGATGTGAACCTATATTATTATTTTCTAGTTCTTGTTGTATGTCAGCAGCAAGCCCTTTACCTAACTCAACCCCCCACTGATCGAATGAACAAATTTTTAAAATAATACCTTGTACAAAAATTTTATGTTCATAAGCAGCGATGAGATTTCCTAATGTTTTAGGATCTATGCGTTTTAATAAAATAGTATTGGTTGGCCTATTACCTTTGTGGACTTTGTGTGGTGCAACCTTGTCAATATAGTCTTGTGTACGCCCTTTAGCTTTTAAGTCAGCGCGTACTTGTGTTTCATCAACACCAGTCATCAGAGCTTGTGTTTGAGCAAAAAAATTAGACATTAAGGTTTCATGATGCCCTTTAACTGGCGTAACACTTTCTACCGAACCAATAAAATCAGCGGGTACTACATTGTTGCTTTGGTGCAGGTATTGATAAAAAGCGTGCTGACCATTAATACCTAGTTCTCCCCAAATGGAAGGGACCGTGGCATAGTCAACTTCAGAGCCGTCCCATGTGACAGATTTTCCGTTACTTTCCATTTCAGCTTGTTGTAAATAGGCTGTTAACATGTGTAAGGTTTGATCGTAAGGTAAAATGGCTTGCGATTGAGAGCCCAAAAATGTGGTATTCCAGACGCTAATTAATGCCATTATCGCAGGCATGTTGTCTTTGAGAGGTGCATTAATAAAATGCTGGTCCATTTCATTAGCGCCACTTAACAGCTCTCTAAACTTATCGAAGCCAAGATCAAGTGCAATTGCAAGACCTATCGCTGACCATAATGAGAAGCGACCTCCCACCCAATCCCACATATCAAAAATATTATTCTCTTCAATACCAAAGCTCATGGCATTTTCTCTGTTTGCCGTAACGGCGACAAAGTGTTTAGCAACAGATTTCTCGTCAAATGATGCGCTGGTTAGCCATTTTATCGCTGTTTTGGCATTGGTCATGGTTTCCGCTGTCGTGAATGTTTTACTCGACACAATAAACAGCACTTTCTCAGGGTTAAGAGGACGTAATACTTCAACAATTTGAGCGCCGTCGACATTGGAAACATAGTGCACGTTAATACTACCGTCGCTATAGTGTTTAAGTGCTTCAGTGACTGTTTGAGGGCCTAAATTCGAGCCACCAACGCCAATGTTAACAATGTCAGTGATGCGCTTACCTGAATAGCCTAACCATTCTCCCTGGCGAACGTTATTAACAAATATTTCCATATCTGCTAATTGCTTCTGCACATGATTTGTCACATTTTCATCATCAATGATTAGTGGCTCATGGCTCTGGCGTCGCAGAGCAGTATGCAAGACTGCGCGCTCCTCTGTTTTATTGATTTTATCGCCACGGAACATTTTGTCGCGCCACTGACAAACATTCGTTTCTGTCGCTAACGCAAGTAGGCTGTCCATTGTTTCGCTATCGATCAGATTTTTGGAATAATCCAGTAGCATATTGGGTAGTTCAATAGAGAACTTATTGAAACGCTCGTTATCTTGCGAAAATAATGTCTTCATGTGTTGTGACTTTTTATCTTGAGCAAGTAGTTGAAGCTTTTTCCAGCTAGCTAGTGTTCGGCGCGACGACATCTCGGTTCCTAATTCTACAAAATTCATGACTGTTTTTTTATTACTCTAACCCTGAATGACAGCGCTGTCAAATTGGCCATATTGAAATAAAAACTATTTAATTGTTGTGAGTAAGGGCGTTTGAGTAGATATCGTACTTAATCTCGATAAATCATATTCAAATTGATATTTTTCTATTGCTGGTCAGTCCAAGAAGCACTACCCTTAAACAATAATCATAGGGTTGATGCCTTTTCAATATTACACATGATGAATAAATAGAATTACAAGGTTAAATTATTAGTATGAAAGCGACTATCAATGACGTAGCAGTTCAAGCTGGCGTTTCTATAAAGACAGTATCGCGCGTGATCAACAATGAGCCTTCTGTACGGCAAGCAACGCGAGACAAAGTGCAAACGGCGGTTAATGCGCTAAATTATCAGCCCAATTTCGCGGCAAGAAACTTAGCGGCTGCTCATTCTTTTTCTGTCGCTTATATATACGATAATCCGAATGCTTACTATGTTATTGACACACAAGAAGGAATTTTAGCGGCTTGTAAGCAACAGGGATTTGAGCTATTGATTCATCCGTGTAAAGCCTCTAAAGAAAATATTTTTGAAGAGATTTCCTTAATGGTAGAGCAGTCACGTATTGCAGGGCTGATTTTAACGCCGCCTTTTTCTGAGATACCTGATTTTGTTCAAAGCATACTCTCACTTAACGTTAAAGTAGTGCGTATTATGTCTGGTGATGAAGCGCCTGATAAGTTAACTCCCTGTGTCATGATTAATGATAGAGCAGCCGCTCAAACAATAACCCAACATTTGATTGACCAAGGCCACACAAAAATCGGTTTTCTGGCGGGTGATTCTCAGCATATGTCAACAGTGGAGCGCTACAAGGGCTATAAAAAGGCGTTGGAAATAAATGGTCTTGAATTTGACCCGCAACGTGTTATTGAAGGAAGCTATGCGTTTGAATTTGGGGTCGCGGGTACAAAAGAACTAATGGCGCGCGAGGAAGCTCCGAGTGCGATTTTCTCATGTAATGATGAAATCGCCGCTGGTTCTTTATATGCAGCGCGGTTAATGAATAAAAAGATCCCTGAAGAATTAGCGATCGTCGGGTTTGAAAATAGTCCGTTCTCTCGTCAGACATGGCCACAAATGACCACGGCTGATCAACCCAATAAAGAGATTGCTGAAAATGCGGCCAAGTTATTAATTAGCTTAATTAGGCAACAGGAAAGTAACCATATTGTATGCCAATATGTACCACAATTAGTGATAAGAAATTCAACAGCATCCTAAAAAAATGCTGTTGATAATCGTTAGGTAAATAGCGATATAACTCGTTCTAATAGTTATGATATAAGCCGAATTCTTGGTTTATTTTTCTATTTTGGGTGTTTGCCCACGTATAATAATCGAGGTTTTCTAATTCACTTGCTGCCTCTTTATCTAGTAAGATAATGGCGTTTTCATGAAGCTGCAATGCAGAAGAAGGACATGTGGCAGACAAGGGGCCGTTGATCATGTCTTTGACTGCTTTGGCCTTGTTTTTCCCTGTAGCCATTAACAACACATATCTTGCATCGAGAATTGTTGCAATGCCCATTGTCATCGCAAGGGTAGGTTGAAACTCATCGCTTTTAAATAAACGGCTATTATCGTCAAGTGTTTGCTGGGTCAGTGTTTTAATGCGGGTGCGTGATGCTAAGCTCGATGTGGGTTCGTTAAAACCAATATGCCCGTTTGCGCCAATGCCGAGAATTTGTAAATCGATACCACCGGCTTTTTTTATACTCTCTTCGTAACTAAGGCCTTGCTCTCTTGGGTTTTCACCTCGGGCACAGGTCGGTAAAAATGTATTGTTTTTATTGATATCAACATGATCAAATAAATTTTTATCCATAAAGTAACGATAGCTTTGTTTGTTACTACCATCAATTCCCAAGTATTCATCTAAGTTAAAACTCGTTGTGTTCTTAAAACTCAATTCGCCTGCTTTATACTTGGTGACCAGAGATTTATATAAACTGATGGGGGTGCTACCTGTGGCTAAACCTAATACTGGGTTCGGTTTTTTATTGATTAACTCAACAACCCACTGAGTTGCATTATTGGTCACTTGTTGCGCATCATCGAAAATAATAACTTGCATGATTTTTCCTTAGAAAATAAAAATAAAGCACGATATGTTACCGTGGCACAGATTTAATTCTGATAGAGATGACGTTAGATTATTAATATATGACAGCGTTGTCAAATTGAAGTAAAAGCTATCAAAAGGTTGATTATCTGTTTGGGCGTTGAATTATAATATTTTGTTGTATTACTTCTCTATCCATGCTCGGTTCCTATTGAACCGTTTCAACTTTCATTGAATGGAAAAGCGTTCAATACAAGCATAGTCTCAACAGTTAGCTTTGTGGCTTATATTCGGAATATGAGTATGTTCTTGAAGTAAATTACGGCATGAAAGAAATGCTGGCTTCTCTATATTACGATAAACAATAACGCCTTTAGGTTTCTTCTACGCTACATCGTCGTTTCAAGAGCATTACCTACTAAACTTGATGTCATATATTACTCACTGACCAACCAACAATATCAAGTAAATCGTCGCAACGTGCGCCCATGATGAAAACCAAACAAGCGGCACAATCGCTAGGGGATGAAACCTTAGCACTGCTTACACAAACCGTTGAGATTATCGAAACACAACAAACTGAAATTGAAGAACTCAAGGAGCGCTTATAATGAAAACAGTTCCTTTTGATGATGGCCATGTGCCATTACGTGGCAGTAAAAATCCTGTCTTAGGTGTCTTTCGCCATCACTGCGGACAGATTGCGTCTGTCCATCAACCTAAAGGGCGTCGTAGTAATACACGTTACCTTGTGTGTGATGATTGCGGCACTGACCAATGCGGCGGTAAACCGTACCAAGAAAAAATCAGTCAAAACACCTATCACACGATAGAAGCGCTCGAAGCCGCAGAGCAAGCATCTCAAACGGCTAACGATACCGCTAATGCCGATACCCAAATTAAGCCGATAGCTAAGCCGATAAATGAGCCAACCGCTAAGCCGCTTACAACCGCGCCCAGTGCGGCTTATACGGCTAACGACGAACCGTTAAAAAAACAGACCAGTTTAGCCGCTAGCTTAACCGCGAGTTTAAGCCAAAAAAAAGAGGCTGATAAACCGCTCGATACCGCGCCCCACGCGGCTCAAACGGTTAACCAACCCCTTGAGACAGTGACCACTGATTTAGCCGATGATTTAACCGAAAACCTAGCGCAATCTGAACCACTTGATGAACCGTTAGCTAAGCCGCTTACAACTACGCCCAGTGCGGTTCATACGGCTAAGACTATAGCGCCTAGACTTGAACCCAAACCAAACGACACGCACAAGCAAACGGTTAATAAGCCGCTTAACCAAGCGCCTAATAAACCCGCTAAACCAATGCGAATAGGGATTGCAGCCATTATAGGCGGCACGATTGGCGCACTACTGGCTGCGGTTGCTTAACCTAATAGAACTAACGCTAAGCCTAATAGAGCTAACGCTTAACCTAATAGAGTTATCACTAAGCCTAATAGCGCCCTAACAGATTGATAGGTCACTAACGCCTATCAATCACACCAAGGGCATAAGCACCCAATTACTGAACACTATCAACTAACAGTATTGAGACAACACCATGACTAAAGCATCAACAAACGCTACCGAACAAGACACAACAAAAACAGCCACCGAAAAAGGCAATAAGGCCAAAGCCACTAAATCACCAGAAACAACGACCACGGAAACAACCAAAGCAGAGTCAACCAAAGCAGCACCAACACCCGAAGAATTAGCAGCCATTGCCCAAGAAGCAGCAGAGCGTGACGCCGAAGCCTTAGCGATGGCACAAGCCTTGGGCATGGATGAATCAACAGACGATAACGGCGACGATTCCCAAGCCGACTTTGACCCAAGCACCGTTGAAAACCTAACCCCTGAACAAGAAGCCCAAATGCTCCAAGGCACTCAAGATATGCTCCAAACGAGTGAAGGGGCAGAAATGGCCGCTATCGGCGCGATTAATTGGTATGAAGAGCTTCTCCAAGAGCATGGACACGAACGCTTCACCATTACCGATAAGAAAAAACTCCAAGGCGCAAAAC
>MPDF01000116.1 GCA_001874365.1 Gammaproteobacteria bacterium MedPE
CCTCTTAATCAACGCAATACTATTATTTCTGATTAAAATAATAACCAAATATCATCGTCATCCATGTAAATTTCTTCTATTGATATGAAGTCCGCTATAAATGCTTGTTTATACATTCTCACTACGTTAGTTTGTTGCCATTTTATAGGCTAAAGGAATCAAACTGTGGCAAACGATGTATCGATCATTTATGTTGAAGATGATGTCAGTAGTGCTGAAATTCTTATCCTTTATTTACAGAAGCAAGATTACAACGTTTATCATTATGACAACGCCTTGGATGCTAAACGCGCCTTAGAAAATCTCTCATTTAACTTGGCTATATTTGACGTGATGTTGCCAAATGGAGATGGCAGAGAATTACTGAAAATGGCAGTCGCTAAAGAAATCCCTAGCATCATGGTCACTGCAAAGGTTGCAGAGACAGATAGGATTCATGGTTTTGAGTTGGGCGCTGAAGACTATATATGCAAACCTTATAGCCCTAGAGAACTGGTATTTCGGGTCCAAGCTTTATTAAAGCGAAGCAATAACCAACAAATTCCAAATAAAGTGCTGCGCTTTACTGACCTTACAATTGACCTAGACGCAAAGCAGGTATTGTTGTTTGAGCAACCACTCAGTTTAACAGCAGTCGAGTTTTCTTTACTTGCAGGTTTAGCAATAAAAGCTCAACACATTATTTCTCGTGATCAGATTATTTCAAGCATTTGGCAAGGCTCTACTGAAATTACGAACAGAGCTGTAGATACCCATTTAGCAAATTTAAGAAAAAAGCTTGGTGATAGTAAAAAGCATCCAAAGTTTATCGCGACCCATTATGGTTTAGGCTATCAGTTTATAGCGAGTAAAGTGTCGTGAAGTTAACAACAAAATTTACCCTCCTAGTTACAGGCTGTACTTTTCTATTGCTCGGTAGCTATTACTTTATGTCCATTCATTCTGCCAGTAATGCGTTCCTAAAGTTCAATCAACAAACTGTTGTCTTAACTAGTCAGGGATTGTTAAACGACGCGCTAGTTTCCAAAGCCTTAACTAAGCAATCACCAACGCTATCTATCAATGAAAAATTCACGCAACTTTCAAATGAATTCCCTAATCAACAATTTATGCTGGTGAATAAGCGCCAGAAAGCGCTTAGTTCTGTGCATGACTTGAATAACGATATTAGCTATATACCAGTGGATAATGGTTATCAGTTTAAGATTGAGCAAGCGGACACTGAACCGCTCATTGTGCAATTTAATCAAGGGCAAATGGACTTTGTAGTCGATGATACCTTGTACGAATTATTCTGGTTTCCACGCAGTATGTTTAAGCAGAAACAGGCAGAAAATAGACTGCTAACTCGTCTAGCAGATGAATTTATGCTGAGCCTGCTGGTGTTGTCATTAATCGCCGCCGGATTGTCTTGGTTGGGGGCTTGGTATTTTTTACGCCCATTAAAACAATTAAAAATGAGTTTTTTAGACATTGAACACGGAAAACTAGATACGCGCATTTCTGTACAGAGAAAGGACGAAGTCGGAGAAATACTATCTAGTTTTAATAATTTGGCGTCATGGTTACAGGGCTTACATCAGCAATACAAACAAATGAATTCAGACCTTTCACATGAATTGCGCACTCCCCTTCATGCGATTGGTTCGCGTATTGAAGCGATGGAAGACGGGTTAATCCCGATGGATAGTGAGCAACTACAGATATTGGCGAGAGAATTAAAATCGATCAATCGATTAATTGATGATTTAAGTTTGCTGTCGATTACCGAGTCTAATCAGCTGTCATTGCAGTACGCCAACGCCGATGTTACTCAGATGCTCAAAACATTAGTTGAGCGGTATACGCTGCGAGCGAAGCAGGCGGGAATTGAGCTCAATTCAAAAATTTCACCCAACATCACAGCAACCATCGATGAGCAAAGAGTAAGACAGATAGTAATTAACTTAATAGATAACGCTTTTAAATATGGTGCTAGCGGTAAGGAAATCAACATAAACTTACAAGAGCACGATACCTATTTAGCCATAGAAATAAGTGACAATGGCCAAGGGATGAATGCAGAACAACAAAGCGCTGTATTCGAACGTTTTTATCGTATTCAGCAATCGCGAAGCGACAATAATAGTTTAGGGTTGGGATTACCAATTTGTATGCATTTAGCA
Source organism: Gammaproteobacteria bacterium MedPE (assembly GCA_001874365.1). Lineage (GTDB taxonomy): Bacteria > Pseudomonadota > Gammaproteobacteria > Enterobacterales > Psychrobiaceae > Psychrobium. Next base: position 2,166 of record MPDF01000116.1, read on the forward strand.
CAATTGATGAACTCTGAAATTAGCTTAGTAACATCCCAAGGCGAAGGAGCTAGTTTTACATTAAAACTTTCTACAACATCTTGATAATTGCTTAACAATTACTTTTTAGAGTACACCTAACCAAACGAATTAATTAACTATTAGGTGAGAAATGAAAGCGATTCTAAACGTTGCAACAGCTGTTGTTTTAACAAGTATTTTTACTAATGCTAATGCCCAAAAACTAGAACCAACGACCACCCCCATGATGAAAACTAAGTATGGTCATGTTTATGTCAATACTCAGTTGAATAATGTAAAGGAGCAGCCGATGGTATTAGACACGGCTGCAACCGCTGGAGTTATACCTAATAGCGTGCTGGCTCAATTGTCGATACCTGATAACAATATAACAAAAGAGGATGTTCATGGTGCGGGAGGCATAGTTTCACTTTCAAAAGTACAGTTGGCGACAACACAAGTGGCGAATATTAAAGTTGACGACCTTCCTTATGTGATTCAAGACATGAAGGTACTTAAGTTAGATTCCGGAAAAGTCCCAGGTATTTTGGGGGTTGGCTTCTTGTCAAAACAATGCACGATATTGGACTTTGAAAACGAGCTTGTCACTTTTTATAAAAATACTTGCCCAAAGCAAGCTTCAAAGAACTTGAGCGCCGCTAATATTTGGCTAGAAGACGACCTTATTAAGCTGAGCATAAAGCTTAATGGAGTGGTAACTGACGCAATCCTCGATACAGGCTCACCGGTCAATATAATCAATTCTCATCTATTAGATAAGTTAGCGACAGAAAAACTTGATAAAGATAAGCTTGAAGGCCTACATAGCAAGGGTATTACACATCAAAAACTGGGGGAAGTCAGCTATAGCATCGGTGAGAAAGTAATTAACAGTAACAATACCATCGCTTCAGATATGCCTGTGTTCAAAAAGCTAGGCTATGAAAATAAACCGGTATTTTTATTAGGTTTGGCCGACTTTACTAAAAACAAGCTTGTAATTGATTATCAAGCAAACAAAATATATTTTTAAAATCCTCCAACAAAGAAACCTGACGGCGTCACCAATTCGTTTTTTGTTTTGAAGCGCTATTTTACATAGCTCTTCGCAATATGAGTCAAGAGCGCAAATAATTTACGTGAAACCTAATATAAATTGCACCGCCTCGTTGACGCTCTGGCTCGGGTAACCAGTTAATATTAATTAAGAAAACTTCCAATGTGCATCATCTTGCTGGAAGGTTTTAATCTGACATCGCAACATCATTTGCAAGACGAACACTGATTTAAAAACAAGGTTAACGCTAGTGTTGCTAGCGTTAACCTTTTTTATTTACTGCGCTAATGCTAATAAGTTCTCTGTTGTATCAACATTACAGTAGCCAAAGCTTAACGCCGCCATAAAGGCATTGTGCACTTGCTGTGCTGGTACAACTTGACCGTTAAATTCTAAATCAAGTGTTGCACAAGCATCGTGAGCGACATGACATTCAAAGCCCAAATCAACAGCTGCGCGCACGCCAGCATCAACACACATATGGCTCATAGCGCCAACAACGACTAACTTCTCTACCTCTAGTTCATCTAAGATTTGTTTAAGATTAGTATCGCGAAAACTATTGATTTGTGATTTTAAAACAACAGGCTCATTGTCAAGCGCCGCCACACTTTGATGAATATGCGCGCCCGTCGAGATTGGTAGAAAAAATGGCGCTTCATTGGTTGGAAACTCATGACGAACATGGACGACTGGCAACCCTTGTTCGCGAAATTTTTCTAACAATTTAGCCGCATTTTTAGATGCTTTTTCAGTACCAGCTAGAGGCCATTTTGCCCCTTCAAATGTTGAGTAATAGTCGTTTTGTAAATCGATTAATAACAGTGCTGTATTTGACATAATAAGTTCTCTTTAGTTGTTTCAATCATTTGTTGAGGCTATTATGCAAAATACTTTTCTCTCACACCTATGGCGTAACTGCCATTAAACAGTGCAAAAATGACAAAGCAAATATCTATCGTAATAATTGACTATCCACACGCGATGCAAAGTGCCGTACACGGCCTTAAAGAGCTATTTATAATGGCTAATGAGATTGTTAGTGCGCAGCAAATGGATGTGGTATTTAATGTTGAAATTGTCGTGCCGCATGCCGCTAACCAACAGCAAGCTAGCGATATTGTTATTTTGCCACCAGCGATTGCTGGCGATTATTACAAAGCGCCTTCACCAGTGTTACTCGATTATCTAACGACGGCTCATCAGTCAGGCACCATTTTATGTTCAGCCTGTGCTGGCGCATTTATTTTAGCCAACACCCAATTGCTCAATCATCGCGCTGCGACAACTCATTGGCAGCTCGCTGACGATTTTAGTCAGCAATTTAAGCAGGTGAATTTAAATATCGAGAGCTTGCTCATTAATGATGGCGATGTCATTACGGCAGGCGGCATAATGTCGTGGGTAGATCTCGGACTAGAGCTGGTGGCGCAATTTACCCGCCCCCAGATAATGCGCGCTTTGGGCAAGTTTTTAATTGTTGATACCGGTAAACGTGAACAGCGTTATTACGGCAGTTTTACCCCTAAATTTAATCATGGCAACACGCAGATTTTGCAGGTTCAGCATTATATTCAAAAGCATTTTGAGCAATCGCTATGTATCGCCAAACTCGCTGATTTAGCGCACATGAGCGAACGCACTTTTCTGCGCCAATTTAGCAGCGCAACGTCCTTTAAGCCGGTGCAATACATTCAGCGGATCCGAGTACAAAAGGCCTGTGATTTATTAGAAACCACTACGCAGAGTTTTGAACAAATAGCGCTAAGCGTAGGGTATGAAGATGTGAATAGCTTTCGTAAGGTGTTTATTAAAGTTATTGGTTTAAGCCCAACAGCATTTAAGGCGAGATTCGTGTGATGAACAACCTCGCCATTATCTTAGTTAGCTGTTAAATCGAAAAAAACGAACTCTTGTGCTTGTTGCGCACTGGGTACATCCCACGCATTAGCAATAAGTAGTGCCTGTTCTTGTTGATGTAATTGTTTGAAGTTCATAATATTCTCCGGTTATTAATAACCGGAGAATATCGATTTAAGAGAGGTTCCAGCTACCGAAAACTGGACAAGCATTTTTATTGCTCTAACTCGCCAACAAGACTTATCATTTTTTGCTGTGCTACGTAACTCACTAATTTAATTGCAACACCGTAAAATAAACTAAGCATTGCTACTGCTAAAGCAGGCACCAATGAAGAAAAACTTTCGATTACATTTCCAATTGCAATAATTCCAATAAGCATCATAAAAATACCAAGCATCAAACCAGTATTTCCCAGTGTTGAAAAAACAAGAGCCGACCGTTTGCAATGCTCGTTGTCGTACGAACGATTACCATTCATTAGCATGGCGAACGCACGTTTCACTTCGTTATAAGATGTCGCAGCACACGTTAGAATTAGCGCAGGCGGAAACACAATGAGAAATGACGGTATATCAATAAATAAAGAAACACCTGAACTAATATACATCGCAAACAATGTCATCAATAAAAAGAAAATCATCGCTAAAATAAACATAACTACACTCCGTTGAGTTTGTAACATAGATGAAAAACCGCTAAATAATGCTTGGCGTAAATACCATAAGTTGGCAGCTAGCAATCCGTATTGATGGTATTTATCACCAAAGGCCTCTTCGAGATCACCAAGTACAGGCTCTTTAATCTCAGTGGGCAATGACCACGCCAAAAATCCTGAAATTGCGCGTGGCGGACGCAATTGAGATGATAATGATTTACTCATAACAGTGTTCACCTCGCAGTGTCACATCTTGCCACATGGTATTTAGCGCTTGTTTAGAGCGTTTTAATGCTTGCTCACCTGACGCTGATACTTTGAAGTATTTCTTGGCGCGGCCACCTCGCTCGCGAGTCGCTTCCCCCATTTTACTCTCAACAAACCCTTTCTTTTCTAACCGCTCTAAGGTTGTATAAAGTGCGCCAATGGTGACATCTCGCGCTATTTTATCCGCCAAGAGCTGACGAATAGTCGTGCCGTAAGCCTCTTCACCTAAACTGAGGATCGATAACAGCAAAAACTGCTCAAACTCACCTAAGTATTTTTCTTTTGCATTCATTAGTGCCTCCTATAAACACTACAATGTAGAATATATAAGTTAATGTCAAGATTTATTCTACTTTGTAGTTTAAATTATGGCTCTGTTAATCAATCAAATTAGTAAGACGTAATACACAAGCAAGTAGAGAACGTTGCTTTGCCGTTGCAATACCAAACCGCAAGCTTTGTTGATCGTCACACAATCGAACATAGATCCCGTGTTGACACAAGGTGTCGAATAATTGTGGCGCACGCTGTGGCTGATTAAAATAAATGGTAATGAACAAATCAGTATGAACGATGCTATGGTGCTCGTTTTTATTTAGCGTGCTTTGCAGCATTTCAACCAGAGCCTGACGGTCTTGCGTTAATTGTTTACGTTGTTCACTGTGCCATGCCTTGTCACTTAACGCTTGAGCTGCGATATATTGTGCTGGCCCATTAACCTGCCACGGTCCCAGCGAATCAGCTAGCATGGCAATCCAATGATTATTGGCCAATACGAAGCCTATTCTGATCCCCGCTAAGCCAAAGAATTTACCAAACGACCGCAGAATAATAGTGTTGGAGTCATCAATTGATGAAATCATCGATTGCGATGGCGTAATGACATCCATGAAGGCTTCATCAACAACAAGCAGGCCATTAAGGGATGCAATGTGTTGCTGATAAATCAATATTTCTTGTTGAGTAAACAACTTAGTTGTTGGGTTATTAGGATTAATAATTACCAACACACAGTGATCGTCAAACACCGCCAACGGAGGTAACTCGTCATCGTATAAACAAATCGTAAATTGCGCTTGTTGCCACGCCTGTTGATGTTCTTTATAGCCGTGTTTTGGCAAATACACATTAGTTGAACGCGATGATTTCTCACGCCATAAATTTGGTAAAAGCTTTATCACGGCTTGGCTACCATTGGTGATCGCAAGAACGTCATGGCCGTAATAACTAGCTGCAGCGTTAATTAGCTCATCATTAACCTGAGGTAATTGCTGATACGCAGAAATAGGAACATGGCCAACAGGATAGTGATAAGGAGCAATCCCCGTTGATAAATCCAACCACTGGGATTGTTCTATACCAAACTGTTTAGCGATTTGTGCCAGCTGACCGCCGTGCGTTAATAATGCCATGTAATTTCTTACCCTTGCTGTTTCTTCACTACGAATAGCTATTAAAACGTCAGTAATAGTTGAGTGGTGCTAACGACTAGCAATAAAATCAATGACGCCCGTTGCACGAGCGTAATGCTACCCACAATATCTTGCTGCGTAACATTGTCGCCCTCCCCCAGTTGAACAGAGTGATGTGTTTTTCCATGATAGATAGCACTACCACCTAATTTTATATTCAGCACGGTTGCGCCAGCGGCCATTGCCCAGCCACCATTATGGCTTTTATATTGATTGCCTTGCACGAATGCATTGCGAACACTGCGAAATAACCTTCCTTGAATGGCATAACAACAGACGGTAACTTTGCCACTAACAAACCCCAGCACATCATCCATACGGGCAGTAAAACAACCAAAATCGTTAAATCGTTTATTTTTGTAGCCCCACATAGCGTCTAATGTATTCGCTAATCGATGTATTAGCGCAAGTTCAATACCGCCAATGGCATAGTAAAACAATGAAGCAATAACCGCGTCGTGACCATTTTCTAGCATTGACTCCACGGTTGCCCGTGACATTTGTTGGGCTGATAAAGTACTGGTGTCCCGACTCACTAAATACCCTGTGAAATGACGCGCCAATGACATATCACCATCACTAAGCGGTCGATAAATTTGCATCGCATGTTGCTTCAAACTGGTTAAACCAATGATGAGATACAGCAACACGCTATCAAATAAGAGAGAAAGTAATTGGAATATTAATACGTGTTGGCTGTTTTCAATGCCATATTCAACAATGAAATGACCAGCCCAATAAATGGCGACAGGCAACGGCACTACGATAGTTAGCCAGGCCAATGCGCCATAAAATATAGTGTGTTTGCCGTCGGAATAACGATTTAACTTTTTTTCAAACCAAGCCGCTACGTTGCCAAAGCCAATAAGTGGATGAAATTTATTCGGCTCTCCCAACAATCTGTCTAATAACAATGCGAGCGCGATGACCAATGTAATATCAAATGATTGAATAACGACAAGCAGCTGACTCATGGATTACGCAGCAGCCAATGATAAATGACGATTAGCAGAACAGAAGGAGAGTTTAATCATTTTGCCATTGGGATAAAGTGAAAATGCCGATTGTGACGAACTAGCGCCTAATCGATGCATTAAGCAGCGTAATGCCTCACCGTGAAATATCACCAGAACGTTGCGCTGTGAATATTGCTGCGCAATTGTGACCAACGCATCATAAATACGATCTGAACACGCTTGAGCACTTTCACCTTGCGCCATAGCAAGCCCAGTAACTTGTTGCAACATTTCATCAAACTCAGGCAATACTCTTAATTGTGCAACGTGTTGCCCTTGCCATACCCCAAGGTGTCGTTCAATGAGTTGTGGCTCAATTTGATAAGGCACGCTCAGTGCATTGCAACAAACTTTAGCGGTTTCAACGGCGCGGCCAAGTGGCGATGAAATTACCTGTTCAATATTGTAATGCTCAAGTGATAACGCAAGTTCAGCCGCTTGTCGCTTACCTACATCGGTTAATGGGCTATCAAGATGCCCTTGCAAACGCTGACTCTGATTCCATACGGTTTCACCGTGACGGGCTAAATAGATATTGGTGCTCATGATTATGTCTATGGGAAGCAATGGCGAGCAGCATACCCAAATCAACTAACCGCTTCAACATAGGCTACTTAATTATCGGTAGAATCGACTTAAATTCCGATGTACCCGCTTGCTCAAGCAATTCATAAACTGCCATTTCAACGCTGGTGTGTTGCGCGCCATGTTGCAATAGTTTTTGTTTAGCAATTTCAACATTAAACTCAGCACGTGAAGAAATAGCATCGGTGACAACCTCAACATCATAGTTACGTGCTAATAATCCTCGCACTGTTTGATAAACACAGATATGGGCTTCAATGCCAGTCACCAACCATTGCGTTCTACCGCTATCTTTAATTGCTTTGTCGATTTCAGGTTCAGACAGCGCGTTGAAGTGTTGTTTTTCAAAACGTGGGTAGTCAGGCAATAAAGAAGCAATGTTATCGACTGTTTTCCCTAACCCTTTTGGATATTGTTCAAACCAAATAATAGGAATTTGTAAGATTTTGCAACATTGAATAAGTCGTTCAATATTTAAAAGTACGCCACTGCTGTTATGGACATTCAGTGCTAAAGAACCTTGAACATCGACAACCAACAGCCCGCATTTATCACGTGTTAACATAAATATCTCTCTAGAGGCAAAACCTCTAAGCTAGGTTAAAGTTTTTAACCTAGCTTATCTGATTAACTTAGTCTCTACGACGTCTGACTAATCCTCCAAGACCAATTAACCCAAGTAATGTCACTAATGATAATGCGCCACTACTTTTTTCTACTTTCTCTTCAACCATAACGACTCGTTGTTGAGCTGGCT
>MPDF01000117.1 GCA_001874365.1 Gammaproteobacteria bacterium MedPE
CCGTGTCAGTGGATGCGCATTATAGAGATCCAATCTAACTTGGCAAGGGCTTTTTATAAAAAAAGTCGAATAACATTTCGTTTGTACAAAATTACACCTTAGTTGTTAAATTACTTAACTATATGTTACTAAGTTAGTTCTAAATGCTTAACAAAAGTAAAAAACCATACTGTATTGAGACGCGATTTTTTGTGCAACATAAGTCAGATTGATTTATACTCGATGGAATAACGTTGAACTTTGTTGGCATTGAATTCATTACTGATATAAAAACTAGGGTACTCTCATGAAATTCTTATTATTGTCATTATTGATAGCATTTAGTGCTAACGCGACAGATATCTATCGATGGACAGACAGTAAAGGTGTTACTCATTATAGTTATAAAGAACCTAGTAATGTACCAGCGAATAAAGTGAAAAAAATCGACATGACTAAACAAGGTCGATATGTAACGGAGAGTAAAAACAAGTCAGATGAAAAGCTAAGTGAGCAAGAACTAGAATTAGATAGAATCGCTAAGAAGAATTGCGATATTGCACAAAAGAATATTCAAATCTTAACCACGTTTAATAATATCCAGCAAAAAGATGCAAACGGAAAACTTCAAACCTTAACTAAAGATGATAAAACACAGCAACTGAGTTTAGCTAAAAAACAAGCTGCTATGTTTTGTAAGTCGGATAAAAAACAAAGTTAAATTCTAGTTATTGCTTATTAAACACAAATTCATCATTTGTATAACTAACCTCAACATTATCTTTTGCCCCTAGATGTCCCGATAAAATATGCTCCGCTAATGGATTCTCTAATCCTTGAATTGCGCGCTTTAACGGCCTTGCTCCATAAACAGGATCAAATCCAATATCAGCCAGCGCATTTAATGCCAATTCATCAACAGATAATGTAATATCCTGTTGCTCTAATCGTTCAACTAAATAGTTAAGTTGGTATTTCGCTATACTCTTTATATTGTCTTTAGTTAGCGCATGGAAAACGACGTTTTCATCTAACCGATTAATAAACTCCGGTTTAAATTGTTTTTTCACAACTTCCATAACCATCGAGGTCATGTCTGCTTGTTCCAGCAGACCGCCGTGCTCTTGAATTAAATCTGAGCCAATATTCGATGTCATAATAATGAGCGTGTTACGAAAATCTACTGTTCTACCTTGTCCGTCGGTAAGCCTGCCATCATCTAACACTTGTAACAGAATATTAAATACATCACTATGTGCTTTTTCAATTTCATCAAGTAATAACACGCTATAGGGCTTGCGGCGCACAGCTTCGGTAAGGTAACCGCCTTCTTCATATCCAACATATCCTGGTGGCGCGCCTATTAGACGAGCGACCGAATGTTTTTCCATAAATTCGGACATATCGATTCGAACCATTGCATCAACATTGTTAAACAAATAATCAGCCAGTGCCTTACATAGTTCAGTTTTACCAACCCCCGTTGGACCTAAGAACAAGAACGAACCAATGGGTTTATTGGGATCAGACAAGCCTGCACGGGAACGGCGAATTGCATTAGATACGGCGGTGACCGCTTTGCTTTGTCCAACAACCTGTTGCTGTAGGTGGTTTTCCATATTAAGCAGTTTGGCTTTCTCACCATCTAGCATTTTGCTTACTGGAATGCCCGTAGCACGTGAAACGACTTCAGCAACCTCATCACTGGTTACTTTATGCTTTAACAAGGTCATTTCTTGCATATCAGCTTGCAGTGCAAGATCTAACTGACGCTCTAATTCTGGAATACGTCCGTATTGGAGTTCTGACATTCGATTCAAATCACTTGCTCGACGTGCTATATCAAGATCTTGTCGTGCCTGTTCAAGCGCTGATTTAATATTTTGAGCACCTGACAATGACGCTTTTTCAGCATTCCATACTTCATCGAGTTCTTTAAACTGACTTTCGTAGTCCGCTAAATCTATTTGTAATTTATCAAGGCGTTTTTTCGACCCATCATCTTCTTCATTTGCTAATGCTTGTTGTTCAAGCTTTAACTGGATAATCTTGCGCTCTAATCGATCTAATGATTCCGGTTTAGAATCTATTGCCATACGAATGGCTGCTGCAGCTTCATCGATTAAATCAATTGCTTTATCGGGAAGTTGTCGTTCGGTAATGTATCGATGAGATAAAACTGCCGCAGCAACGATACCAGGATCGGTAATTTCGACCGCATGATGGAGTTCATAGCGTTCTTTCAATCCTCGTAAAATAGCAATGGTATCTTCAACACTCGGCTGATCAACTTGAACCTTTTGAAAACGTCGCTCAAGTGCGGCGTCTTTTTCTACATATTGGCGATATTCATCAAGCGTAGTAGCACCAACACAGTGAAGTTCACCACGCGCAAGTGCCGGCTTAAGCATGTTTCCTGCATCCATAGCACCATCAGATTTACCGGCACCTACCATGGTATGTAATTCATCAATAAATAAAATGACCTGACCTTCTTCTTTAGCCAATTCATTTAATACCGCTTTTAGCCGCTCTTCAAACTCACCACGGTACTTTGCCCCTGCTAGCAAAGCCCCCATATCTAGCGATAAAACACGTTTATTCTTGATGCCGTCAGGAACTTCTCCGTTAATAATTCGTTGTGCTAACCCTTCTACAATAGCTGTTTTACCAACACCGGGCTCACCAATTAAGACAGGATTGTTTTTAGTTCGACGTTGGAGAACTTGTATCGTACGTCTAATTTCATCGTCACGACCAATAACAGGATCTAATTTCCCTTGTTCGGCACGTTCAGTTAAATCAACGGTGTATTTATCGAGCGCTTGGCGTTGATCTTCGGCATTTTGATCTTCGACTTGCTGTCCACCACGTATTTTTTCAATGGCGTTCGAAACAACATTCTCAGTCAAGCCAGCTTTTCGAATTATCTCGCCTAATGCCCCTTTATCACTCAGCGCGGCAAGGATGAATAGTTCACTTGAGATATAGCGATCTTTACGTTTTTGTGCCAACTTATCACAGACATTAAGTAAGTTAACCATGGCATTAGATAATTGGATATCACCATGAACACCTTCAACTTGAGCAAGTCTATCGAGCGATTGTGAAATTCGACTACGAATTGTCGAAATATCACACTGACATTCAACCAATAATGCTCGGGTACTTCCACTTTCTTGATTTAACAAAGCAGAAAATAAGTGGATGGGCTCTATATATTGATGGTCACGACCTAATGCTATAGATTGTGCATCGGAAATTGCTATTTGAAATTTACTAGTAAGTCTATCTAGGCGCATATTAATCCTCAATATAAACACAACGTCTAATTACTTGATGGGATTAATTTGTCATAAAACAAGCGTAATTAATAAAATTAAATGATCAAACCTATATCAATTGATATCAATCAATTATTTTCGATCCAAATAAGACTCGCCATACGTCCTGTTTGTCCATCACGACGATAAGAATAGAATTCGGTTTCTTGCTCAACAGTACAAAAGTCACCGCCAGAAATATTCGTGACTCCATAACTCAACAAAATATTGCGAGCTAATTGATAAATATCAGCTAAATATTTATTACCCTGAGGAACAAAACAACTTTCGTTGTTAGTATCACGGCCAATAAAGGTGTCGACAACATCTTGTCCAACTTCAAATTGTCGAGGCCCAATGGCAGGCCCCAACCACACCATTAGCTTCGACGGGCACTCCTGAAATTTGGACAGCGTATTCTCAATAATGCCATTTGCCAAACCACGCCAACCGCCATGAATTGCAGCGACCTTAGTTCCACCATTGTTAGTCACAAGCAGTGGTAAACAATCGGCGGTCATGACACAACATGGTGTTTTAAGGTTGTTAGTAAAGCTAGCGTCTGCATCAACACATGTCGGTATAATACCTTGAATTAACGTCAGAACTTCAGTGCCGTGCGTTTGATTCAACCAGACAATGTTATGCCCGATGTTCTTGACCAATGACTCTCTATTATGAGCCACATGATCCGGATTATCGCCAACATGACTTCCTAGATTATTGCTATCAAACGGCGCCTGACTTACACCACCAAAACGAGTGGTAATTAAGGTTTTAATGTGAGCTGGCGCTGCCCAATCCGCAATAATCATTTTTATGACTGATTATCTAACGTATCTTGACGTAATAATTCGGTCATTTTAACCATATCCTCAGGAACAGGTGCTTGCCAGCGCATTTCTTCCCCAGTAATAGGATGAACTAGTTGTAACTTAATCGCATGTAATGCTTGGCGCTTAAAACCTTGCATCGCCTCAATCAATTCACCACTTGAATTCTTAATTGGCTTTGGACGTCCGCCATAAACCGGGTCACCTAATAATGCATGGCGCATATAGGACATGTGAACGCGAATTTGGTGGGTACGCCCTGTTTCAAGACGAAGACGCAGCCTTGTATGTGCTCTAAATTTTTCGGCAATACGATAACGCGTGATGGCTTCCTTACCATCTGGGTCAACCGCCATATGAGTTCGGCGAGTAGCGTGACGAGCTATTGGTGCTTCAATTTTTCCACCAGCAGTCATCTGACCAATGGCAATAGCTTCATATTCACGGGTAATATCACGCTTTTGAATCATTCGAACAAATTTAGTCTGGGCAGGAATTGATTTAGCGACCACCATTAAACCCGTCGTATCTTTATCCAAACGATGAACAATACCGGCACGCGGTACATTGTCTATTTCTGGGCAATGATGCAATAGTGCATTCAGCACCGTACCACCAGGATTTCCAGCACCTGGGTGAACAACTAAACCAGCAGGTTTATTAATCACCAAAATATGTTCATCTTCAAAAACAATATTTAATGGAATGTTTTCCGCTTTATGGCGCTCTTCAACTTCAATAAACGCATCAACCTCAATTAACTCTTCGCCAAGCACCTTAACGCGTGCTTTAGTTACGACGTCACCATCGACTTTCACATAACCTGCAACTATCCATTCTTTTAATCGACTGCGCGAATATTCAGTAAAGAGCTCTGCTAGGGTTTGATCTAAACGCTGGTCACACTGTTCTATGGCTACTTTAGCCATTAAATTGATCGCTTGATTCATTTATATTTCTACATTAAGGGAACTAACGGGCATTGATTTAATCAAAAAAACCCACGATTAGTCGCTATTGTAGCTTTTATTTTGCCTCAGCTTAATAGATACTTGTCGAATATGTGAGGATTATGATTAAAATGATGTATAAAAAACGTTCACTAGTAACTATTTCACTAGTTTTAGCGCTAGGATTAGCGGGTTGTTCAAGTCAACCAAACGAACCACAAGTTCGAATTACTGCACCAGAGCAGATGTATAAAAACGCACAAGAAGCATTAGATCAAGGTAACTTAATTAAAGCGACACGTGTATTAGAAGCTTTAGAGTCACGTTATCCGTTTGGTCCACAGGCTAATCAAGTCCAACTTGATTTAATATATGCGTATTATCGTCAAGGTAACAATGACCAAGCGTTAGCCAGTATTGACCGTTTTTTACGGTTAAACCCAACACACCCAGACATTGATTACGTTTTCTATATGCGTGGTTTATCTAACATGCAATCAGATGAAAACATGTTTCATGAACTATTTAATATTGACCGCAGTGATCGCGATCCGCAATTTGCTATTCAAGCTTTCCGTGACTTTAAGCAGCTTATTGAAGTACGTCCTAACAGTCATTATGCCCCAGATGCCCGTCAACGTATGATTGCGCTTAAGAATCAATTAGCAAAGCATAATGTCGCAATTGCACAGTATTACCTCGACCGTGAAATTTATGTAGCAGCGATTAATCGTGCTAAAGAAGTTTTAACAAGTTATGGTAATACTGTATCTACAAAGCCTGCATTAAAGATTATGAAACAATCATATACAGCACTTAAACAAGACGACTTAGCACAGCGAACTCAAAAGGTTATCGATTTAAATTTCCCACAGGGATAATTTCATTACAGACTTAATATAAAAAAGGCGCTAATCATTTTGTGATAGCGCCTTTTTTTGTCGTTTTTATACTTTCGACACCAAAGCATTAAATTGCTTCTTCATTCTCTTCATTCGTTCGAATACGAATAACGCGTTCAATATCCGTGATGAATATTTTTCCGTCACCAATTTTACCAGTAAAGGCAGCGCTTTGAATCGCTTCAACACAGCGATCTAACATATCGTCGTTAATCACTATTTCTAATTTCACTTTAGGCAAAAAATCAACCATATATTCTGCACCGCGATATAACTCTGTATGACCTTTTTGGCGTCCAAACCCTTTAACTTCTGATACTGTCATCCCTGTGACGTCGATATCAGATAATGCTTCTCTAACATCATCAAGTTTAAATGGTTTAATGATCGCTTCGATCTTTTTCATGCTTTGGTCCCTTAGAGTTAAATCTGAACAACTAGTGTAACACTTAGCTATTGAATAGTGGCGACTATTTTTACAAAAATCTAGTTATGTTCAATAACTAAAATTTGCACTACACTACGAACTTTTATTACAACAAGAAAAATATTATGCGCCAGTTTATTGCCTTAACCTGTTGTTTTCTTTTGTCTGCATTTGTTCATGCAAAAAAAGTTGACGATTTAACTTACTCAAACTATGACGATGTAAAAGTTAGTCACCTCTACCTTGACCTTCACGTTGATTTTGACAACAAAGCACTAAAAGGTTTTGCTGAACTTGATTTAGATTGGAAAAATAATAAGACAACTCAAGTTATTTTAGACACACGTGATTTAATCATCGACCGGGTACTCGTAAAGTCAGCTGAGAACAATTGGCATGCGATTAACCATCAGTTGGCAACACGTGACGATGTTATGGGTGCAAAGTTAACAATCACACCAGCATTCCAAGCCACTAAAATTCGCGTTTATTATCAATCAACCGACAAGGCTTCAGGCCTTCAATGGCTAACACCAGCACAAACAGCCGGTAAAAAACTGCCATATATGTTTAGTCAAAATCAAGCGATACATGCACGTAGTTGGATCCCAATTCAAGATACGCCTAGCGTAAGAATGACTTACGATGCGCGTATTCATACAGACAAACAGTTATTAGCTGTAATGAGCGCAAATAACGAGCCATCAGCTGAACGCGACGGCGATTATTTCTTCAAAATGCCGCAAGCTATTCCTCCTTATCTAATCGCTATTGCTGTTGGTGATCTTGAGTTTAAAGCAATGAGTGATATTACTGGAGTGTATGCAGAACCAAGTGTATTGGATTCAGCAGTTGCTGAATTTGACGACACTCAAGCGATGATTGACGCGACAGAAAAACTGTTCGGTCCATACCGTTGGGGTCGATATGATTTGTTAATTTTACCACCTAGTTTTCCTTTCGGCGGTATGGAGAACCCACGTTTATCATTCATTACGCCGACTGTCATTGCTGGCGATAAAAGTCTTGTTAACTTGATTGCCCATGAATTAGCTCATTCTTGGTCTGGAAACTTAGTGACCAATGAAAGCTGGCGTGATCTGTGGTTAAACGAAGGATTCACTTCGTATGTTGAAAATAGAATTATGGAAGAAGTATTTGGCCGTAAACGCGCTGTGATGGAACAGGCACTTGACGCCCAAAACCTGCGTTCACTAGTAACAAGGTTACCCGCCAATGACACTGTGTTATATGTTGACTTACAAGGAAGAGACCCTGATGCAGCATTTTCTAGTGTGCCATACACAAAAGGCCAATTATTTCTAATGTACTTAGAGAAAAAGTTAGGTCGTGGTGTTTTTGATAAATTTATTAAAAACTACTTTAATGAACACGCTTTTGAAAGTATTGGTACTAACACTTTCTATCAATACTTTACTGATAATCTGCTAAACAAACACGCTGATATATTGAATGAAGCTGATATTAAAGAATGGATATTTGAGCAAGGTCTTCCAGCATTTACGCCACAACCAACCTCACCTGTATTTGATGTAATAGACAATCAAATTACCCAATTAGAACAAGGAAATATTTCAGTCAATCAGTTAAATAATAGCGATTGGACAGTTCATCAATGGCTCCATTTTCTTAATAATTTATCACATACTTCCGATTTGAATTTGATGACCCAGTTAGATAAGCAATTCAACCTAACAACAAGTAGTAACAATGAAATCGCTCATGCTTGGTATCTTTTAGCCTTGCGTAGCGGATACGATGCTATTTATGAGGAATTACAAGAATATCTAATTAAAATTGGCCGTAGAAAGCTTATAGTACCTTTATATAAGCACCTAGCTGTCATCTCCGAAAGGCTACGCTTGGGCAGCAAAAGTTTATGAGACGGCTCGACCAGGCTATCATCCGTTAGCTCAAGGAACCATTGATGAGATATTCAAAAAATAACAATAAAATTATGCGAGATCAGAAGCTCTAGTAAAATAAGATTATTTAAATGAGATATAAGGCACTTTCATACCAAGATTGTGCTTTAGTTTTTTGATAGGATTAATGCTATATTATTAAACAATGTGTTGAATGGATAGCAAACAAATGACGAGACAAAAAGGGGTTACCCTCATTGAACTCATTATTGCGATGACGATTATTATCATAACTTTGTTTATAGGTGTGCCTAATTTACAACGATTGGTTAAAAATAATGAAATTATTAATCAATCAAATACTATTGCGAGTTTTCTTGCGTATGCCAGAAGTGAAGCAACTAAACGCAAATCAGATGTTCGACTTTGCCGCGGAAAAATCGTCGAAGACGCTGCAGAATGTTCTAGTGATGGCACAAATCTCCTCATTCTAAATAATGCTGATGCTTTAATTCGGACAGCAGAGTTAAACACCAACATTAGTTTTTATTTTCAAAATCTTACTTCAAGTACAATAACTTTTAGCGCGCTTGGCGTTCCTGACGATACGGGCGAAATAGTGTTATGTGACGATCGCGGCTCCTCGTATGCCAAAGGTGTAGCACTAAATATGGGTGGACAAGTTCGCTCCTTAGTCGATTCAGAAATTAATAATATTAGTTGCTCATGAATACTTTTTCTAAAAAGAACGGTTTTACATTATTAGAAGTTATGATTGCGATAGCAATATTAGCCATCGGTATGCTTGGCATCGCAGGGCTACATATGGTTTCAATGGAACATAATCACGCAGCATTGCTACGTTCACAAGCTATAAGTATTAGCCAAGATATTATTGAGAGAATGCGCAATAATCCAGATGCAGTAGTTGCAGGTACATTTGATGATGTAACAAGTACTGGACAGACGATGCCATCAACGACTTGTCTTACCGCGGACGAAGGTTGTACAAGTGCTGAGCTTGCGGCCATTGATATTGCTCAGTGGGCACAAATGATTAATAGTATTAGCGATGATAATTCGCGCCACCAATTGCCTGGTGCTAGCGCCACAATAAAAGCAGGAGCAAATAGTATCTTTACTATAAAAATTGAGTGGGATGCGAAGTCATGGCAAGCCAACGAAGGCAATGTGGCTACTCGAACACGTACAAAAACCAACTTTGAAACACAAGTAATTATTAATTAGAATTATTGGAAAGGCACTAATGAATATTGTCAACGCCAAACAACAAGGGTTTAGTATCGTTGAACTAATGATCGCGTTAGTGATTAGTATAGGAACGATTGGCGGTCTATTTTCTATTTACCTCAAAACACGAACAACTCAAGAGCTTACCGAAGCAAATTCACGAATCCAAGAAAGTGGGCGCTTTGCCATGGAGTATCTAAAGCGTGATATTCGCATGATTGGCT
>MPDF01000118.1 GCA_001874365.1 Gammaproteobacteria bacterium MedPE
AATGAAACAGAAATATTAGCTGATCTTGATGGCCGTTTTGAGCGGTTTGCAAAAGAGCGTCAAGCCGATGAATATTTTGGTGATTTCCTAGTTCGCACTCAAGAAGTTAAAGCCGTGCTGACTAGCGCGGGAGACTTTCATGACTAACTCTTTTGATGATGTAGATTTTAAGGCGCTGGTTAGTGCGCCTGAATCTACTCAGCAGTCGGTATTAGCTCAGGTTAACGAAATGCTCGGTGAGTTATCACCTAAAGCACGTGTACAGTGGGCATTAGCTCACTTACCCGGTAGCCATGGTTTATCGTCGAGTTTTGGCATTCAGTCGGCGGTTATGCTGCATTTATTAACGAAAGAGCAACATGATATTCCTGTCATTCTAACGGATACTGGTCATTTGTTTCCTGAAACTTATCAATTCATCGATAAGTTAACACAACGTCTATCATTGAACGTGAAGGTATATCAAAGTGATTTGAGTCCTGCTTGGCAACAAGCGCGTTTTGGCAAAGAGTGGGAGCAAGGGCTTGATGGTTTAGACGCTTATAATAAGCGAAATAAAGTTGAGCCAATGCAACGTGCATTACAGGAGCTTGGGATTGGTACATGGTTTTCGGGGCTGCGAAGTCAGCAAGCGAGTTCGCGTAAAGATTTACCAATCGTTGAACTTCGTGGAACTCGGTATAAGTTTTTACCGATTATCGATCTTAACAATAAGCAAGTTCATGAATATCTCACCCAATTTGATTTGCCTTATCACCCATTGTGGGAAGAAGGCTATGTCAGTCTTGGCGATGTACACTCAACGTCGAAGCTTGAACTCGGAATGTCTGAAGAAGATACTAGGTTCAATGGTTTAAAACGAGAATGTGGCCTGCATTTTGAAATTTAGCCATTGAGTTACCCTTCAACAATAATAAAAAGCCGAAGTTATCTTCGGCTTTTTTATTGAACAAGATAACCTTTAAAATTAGCAATGTTGGGTCACTCTGCTACACTTTTTTTAATAGCGAATCGTGTTTTCCATCATTAAACAGTCGATAGGAGTTGCCATTTTATATGCTAGAACTTTCAGAATTTGTGACTAAAGCTAATAAACTGTACACATTGCCAGATATCTGTTTGCAATTAAATAGTTTAGTGAATAGAGATAGTAGTTCTGTTGATGATATCGCTTGCTTAGTTAGTCATGACCCTGCATTAGCATTTCGCGTGCTTAAATTAGCCAATAGCGCGCTCTATAGCAGAAAAGGCAATATTTCTACCATTGATGACGCTATCCAGAAAATAGGTACTGACGAGTTGTGTAATATTGCAATCGCAACGTCTGCAGCATTAGTATTTAAAGGCGCAGGCCGCAATAAGATTAATCTAAAAGATTATTGGCAACACAGTGTATTTACTGCCATTCTTGCGCAGGATTTATATCAACTAAAAACGAAAAGAAAGCACGGGACTATGTTTGTTGCTGGTTTGCTACACAGCATTGGTTTTTTAATTGTATTAGAGCGGTTGCCTTATTATATGGTTAAACTTGATGATGTGGTTGGCGATGAACATAAAGAAAGAGGCTTTGAAAAAGACACATTAGGATTTACTTTTGTAGATATTTCTAGTGAGTTATTAAAAAAATGGCAGCTAGGAGACGAATTAATTGATATTGTTAGTAATCAATTTAGTGCACATAATAGTGAAAGTAATTCTCTCAGTTGCGAATGCCTTAATGCAGCAATTGATATTAGCGATCATATATTTGAAACGAGCCATGTGAAGTCAATGTCTATTATTAATAATATTTCAGCGCAGCATCATCTAGAATTAGAGCCTGATGCATTGAGTACAGTAATCGACCGTTCGGTTGATAGTGTTCATAACATTGTCAAGATTATCCAAGGGTAGGAGTGGTTATGGACGATATGTTTTTATTTTCAGATGAAGATGTTCAAGCAACGACTACAACAAGACCTGCGTGGAAGGTGTT
This sequence comes from Gammaproteobacteria bacterium MedPE, assembly GCA_001874365.1. GTDB lineage: Bacteria > Pseudomonadota > Gammaproteobacteria > Enterobacterales > Psychrobiaceae > Psychrobium. Next base: position 1,979 of record MPDF01000118.1, read on the forward strand.
GGTGGTTGACGACGAAAAAGATGTTCATGCTGTTACAACCTTGGCACTTGGTTCGTTTGAGTTCCAAGAACGAGAGTTATCGCTGTTTCATGCCTATAGTGCTGCTCAAGCAAAGGAAATATTGGATAAAGAAGATGATATTGCGTTAATTTTATTAGATGTTGTCATGGAAACTGATCAAGCAGGTTTAGATTTAGCAGCCTATATCAGACAAGAGTTGAATAATCATTCAGTGCGCATTGTCTTAAGAACTGGCCAGCCTGGACAAGCCCCAGAACACCAAGTCATTCGCGATTATGATATTAATGATTACAAAAATAAAACAGAACTTACTTCTGCCAAGCTTTATACAATTTTGTACTCTAACCTTCGATCTTATAAAGATATTAATGCAGTCATTCGTTCTAAAGCAGCATTAGAGCGCTTAATCATTGCGTCACGTGGGATCTCATCAATGCATGGGCTCAAGTCTTTTGTTAGTTTGACGCTCACGCAATTAAAAGAATTACTGCATATCTCTGATGACAAAGTATATGGCGATGAATCTGGGGCGTATGCCATTAATAACGATACTCAGAAATTTTCTCGTTTTCTGTTACATGATTCTGATGAACTCGATGAGCCCATTTCTATAGAGACACTAGACCCTAGCAAGCGAGATTTGATTGAACAGGCAATAAATGATCAAGCTAATGTTTATCGAGATCAACACTTTGTTATGTTTTGTAAAGGTCAGCGAGCAAGTTTGATTTTCTATGGCAAGGTCGGTAATCGCATTTCAAGCATTGACAGAAATATCCTCAATATTTTCACTGAAAATCTAATATCTATTATTGAGAATATTTACTTACACGAAATTATTGATAGTTCTCAAAAAGAGATTATTTATCGATTAGGCGAAGTGGTTGAGTCGCGATCTAATGAAACAGGTTACCATGTTAAGCGCGTTGCTTATTATTCTGCGTTATTAGCTGAGTTAGTTGGATTACCTGAAGATGAAGTAGAGCTGATAAAAAGTGCTTCACCATTACATGATGTGGGTAAAATTGCGATTCCAGATGCCGTTTTAAATAAGCCTGGTCGCCTAGACGGTGAAGAGTGGGAGATTATGAAAACTCACGCTTTAAAAGGCTATAACGTATTAAATGGTGCCGGATTAGTGTTGTTGGATATCGCCGCAACTATTGCATTAACTCACCATGAAAAATGGGATGGAAGTGGTTATCCACGTGGTCTTGCGAAAGACGAAATTCATTTATACGGAAGAATTACTGCTATTGCTGATGTATTTGACGCACTTGGCAGTGACCGCTGTTATAAAAAAGCTTGGCCGTTAGAAAAAATACTTAATTTATTTAGAGAAGAGCGCGGCAAGCATTTTGACCCGAGATTGATTGATCTAATGATGAATAATCTTGATCGTTTCCTTGAAATACGAGATAAATATCAAGATTAATATTGACTAAACTCCTTTAAAAGACCGTATAGCGGTCTTTTTTTATATTTAGGCATAGATAAATCATTTTTATTCCATAAAGTTATAAAAATGATTTATCTATTATTTTAGGAAATAAGTGAATGAAGGTATATTGCGTATTATTAAATTTTAGTTAGTCTTAAGTGGAATAATGCTATGACCCAAGTAAATCTTACGCATTTACAGCAACTCGAAGCTGAAAGTATTCATATTATACGAGAAGTGGCGGCCGAGTTTGATAATCCTGTAATGTTGTATTCTGTTGGAAAAGACAGTGCTGTTATGCTGCACCTTGCGCGTAAAGCATTTGCTCCTGCAAAACTACCTTTCCCGCTATTGCATGTCGACACCGATTGGAAATTCAAAGAAATGATTGCATTTCGTGATCAACAAGCGAAGAAACATGGATTTGACTTATTAGTTCACAAGAATCCTGAAGGGATGGCGATGGGTGTTGGCCCATTTACTCATGGTAGCGCCAAACATACCGATATTATGAAAACCGACGGCTTAAAACAGGCACTGGATAAATATGGTTTTGATGCGGCGTTTGGTGGTGCTCGTCGCGATGAAGAAAAATCTCGTGCTAAAGAGCGTGTTTACTCATTTCGAGATAACCAGCATCGCTGGGATCCTAAAAATCAGCGTCCAGAGTTATGGCATACCTATAATGGCCAGATTAATAAAGGCGAAAGTATTCGAGTTTTCCCACTTTCTAACTGGACTGAGTTGGACATCTGGCAGTATATTTTCCTAGAAAATATCGACATCGTACCGCTTTATTATGCCGCGAAGCGTCCTGTTGTTGAACGTGATGGTGTGAAAATCATGGTTGATGATGATCGTATGCCCATTGAAGATGGTGAAGAAATTAAGCAAGAATTGGTACGTTTTAGAACGCTAGGTTGTTATCCATTAACAGGCGCCATTGATTCTGACGCCGATACCCTTCCTAAAATCATCGAAGAAATGTTACTTGCACGCTCATCAGAGCGACAAGGGCGTGTCATCGATAACGATTCTTCAGGCTCAATGGAGCAGAAGAAACGTCAAGGTTACTTTTAGGCTAAGAGGTTAGGACAAATTATGAATTCACATGTATCACAACAAATTAAAGATCTTGGCGTTGAAGGGTATTTAGCGCAGCAGCAACATAAAAGCCTATTACGCTTATTAACCTGTGGCAGTGTTGACGACGGTAAAAGCACCTTAATTGGTCGGTTGCTACACGATAGCGCGCAAATTTATGAAGATCAGTTAGCCGCACTAAAATCTGATAGCCAGAAAATGGGCACGACTGGTGATGCCGTTGATTTAGCACTATTAGTTGATGGCTTAGCAGCGGAGCGTGAGCAAGGCATTACGATTGATGTCGCGTATCGATATTTTTCGACAGATAAACGTAAGTTTATCATCGCCGATACCCCTGGACATGAACAGTACACCCGTAATATGGCAACAGGTGCATCAACCTGTGATGTTGCTGTTATTTTGATTGATGCTCGTTATGGCGTGCAAGTGCAAACAAAGCGCCATAGTTTCATTGCGTCACTGCTGGGTATTAAACATTTCATTGTTGCTGTAAATAAGATGGATTTAGTTGACTATAGCCAAGAAAAATATGATGAAATTTGCAGTGATTACCGCGAATTTGTTTCAGGATTAGGTGAGCGAGATGTGCAGTTTGTACCGCTGTCTGCACTCAACGGTGACAACGTTGTAAACGCTAGCGAGCATATGGCTTGGTATCAAGAAGACACGCTATTAGCGCGTTTAGAGCAGGTTCAAATAGCTAATGATGTTAACTGCACTGGTGCGCGATTACCTGTGCAATACGTCAATCGTCCTCACCTAGATTTCAGAGGGTTTTGTGGCACTTTAGCGGCTGGCACTGTAAGCGTTGGCGATGAGGTTACAGTATTGCCATCTGGTAAGAAAAGTACGGTTAAATCGATTGTTACCTTTGAAGGTGAGCTACCAAGTGCGAGTCAAGGCCAAGCTGTTACTATTACATTAAATGATGAAGTTGATGTGAGTCGTGGTGACATGCTAATTACGGGGGAAGCTCCTTTTGTAAGCCAAGCTGCACAAGCGAAATTAGTCTGGATGGGCGAGCAGCCACTAACTGAAAATCGTCAATACGACTTGAAGATAGCAAGTAAGAAAACGCAAGTTTCTATCTCAGAAATTAGTTATTTAATTAATGTTAATACGCTAGAGCAAGAACAAGCAGAGCAGGTGGCACTCAATGAGGTTGCTGCTGTTAAGCTCAAATTTGCAGAGCGTCTCGCGTTTGATTTATATCAGAATGTGCGTGATACCGGCGGCTTTATTCTCATTGATCGTTTAACCAATGTGACTGTTGCGGCAGGTATGATTGAACAATCATTACAAAGTGATACTGCATCTCATGAGTTTTCTGAGTTTGAATTAGAATTTAATGCGCTTGTTCGTAAACATTTTCCACATTGGCAAGCGCTTGATATAAGCGCGTTGAAGGGTAAGTAATGAGTCAAGCAACAGCCGTTATGATGATGCTAGCGGCACTGGTCGGTTTATTGTTATTAAATAAAATTCGACCAGCAGTGTTGTTTATTAGTGCTATTGCACTGAGTTATTTACTGGGGTGGATTAGCTTTGAACGCATGATGGGGAATTTTACTAATTCCTCACTCTTTACCTTGATTTTATTGCTTATTGTGTCGGTAGCTGTTGAAAAAACAACACTCTTACAGTCTGTTGGTCGGCACTTAAATCACGCTAATTTTAGTTGGGTCATTACGAAGTTAGGGTTAACGACAGCATTTTTGTCCTCAATAACTAATAATTCAGCAGTCGTTGCATCACTGATTGGTGTGTTAAAGCGCAACCACTTTCACTCACCATCTAAACTTTTGTTACCCTTGTCTTATGCCGCTATTTTGGGGGGAACGCTAACGCTAATTGGAACCTCGACAAATCTGATTGTAAATAGTTTTGTAATCGATGCTGGTCTTAAGCCCATAGGTTTTTTCGACTTTACTATTATTGGAATCACTGTTGTTGCTTGTGGATTAATTGTTCTAATTATTGGCGGTTATCGATTACCAGATCGTTTCGATAATCAGGACGCTGAATTGCCTTATATGTTGGAAGCTATCGTGAGTGAAGACTCTATCATGATTGGTAAAACCGTAGAGCAAAATCGATTACGTGCATTACAACGGTTATATTTGGTTGAAATAGAGCGTAATGGTGAGTTGATTCGTCCAGTTTGTCCAACTCAAGAGCTTGAATCCGGTGATAGATTAGTTTTTGCTGGAGATACGCAAAGTTTGCATATCCTGCAAGAAATGCAAGGGCTTGAATGGTTTGCTAAATCTCATTTGAAGGGCCAAGCTTTAGTTGAGGTTGTGATTAGTCATTCAGCATCAATTAAAGGAAAAACGTTAAAAGAATGTGCTTTTCGAGAGAAATTTGATGCTGCTGTTGTTGCCATTCGTCGTGGTAACGAACAGTTAAGTGGTGGACTAGGGCAAATCACGCTACGCGCTGGTGATACGTTAATGTTGGTCCCTGGAAAGGGCTTTGAGCAGCACCGAAAAAATGTTCGAGAGTTTGTCATGATTAGCGATGCAAATGTCAGCGCTCAGCTTGATAGCCGTCAATCAAAGCTTGTATTAATTGGTTTTATTAGCACCTTGGCATTGGCCTTTACGAGTACAATAGATTTAACCAAAGGGTTGCTAGCGTTATTGGTGTTATTCATTGTGAGTGGGGTGTTATCGCTCGATGAAATAAAACGCCGATTTCCAATTGAGCTGGCATTAATTGTTGGCTCTGCATTAGGTCTTGCTAATATCATGGTTGATAATGGCGTTGCGCAAATGCTTGGTGATAGCTTGCTCTCAATGTTTGGTGATTGGGGAATATTGGGCGCATTTATTGCCGTTTATTTGTTTACCTTGGTACTGACCGAACTTATTACTAATAATGCAGCGGCAGCATTAGCGTTTCCAATCGCTTATAGCATCGCCATAGGCTACGGTGTCGACCCACGACCATTTATTATGGCGGTTATTTTTGGTGCTAGCGCGAGTTTTATTTCCCCCTACGGATATCAAACAAATTTAATGGTTTATAGCGCAGGAAATTATCAATTTAGTGATTACTTACGTATCGGAATTCCATTATCGATAATATATTCGATAGTCGTGTTAACCATGATTCCCATAATATTTCCCTTTACGAGTTTAGGAAGTTAATAGGTTATGAAAGACGAGAATGTCATTTGGCATCAACATAACATTGATCAAAATTTACGTGCCAAACAAAAGTCTCAAAAGCCATGTGTAATATGGTTCACAGGACTAAGTGGTTCTGGAAAGTCAACCATTGCTGGCGCGCTAGAAAGTGCCTTGGTAGCAAGAAACCAACATACTTATTTACTTGATGGCGATAATGTTCGCCATGGTTTGTGTGGCGATTTAGGATTTGGCGATGACGATCGTAAAGAAAATATTCGCCGCATTGGAGAAACCGCTAAGCTAATGAGTGATGCTGGCCTGATCGTTTTATCAGCATTTATTTCGCCGTTTACCCAAGAACGTGACAGCGTTAGAAAAATGTTAGCGGCGGGAGAATTTATTGAAGTACATGTTGCAACGTCGCTTGCTGTCTGTGAAAGTCGTGATCCTAAAGGGCTGTATAAAAAAGCCAGAGCAGGTGAAATTAGCAATTTCACTGGAATATCATCTGACTATCAACCACCAATTAACCCTGAATTAGTCTTAAAAACTGACGAACAGTCGATTGACCAAAGCGTTGGGCAGTTGATTAATTATTTAATAGGATCAGGATATATCAATGAGTGATAATTTAACTTTATTAGTCGACATCGCTCAGCAAGCTGGCGATAAAATTATGGCGTTTTATTTACAAGGTAAAACTCAAACATGGACTAAAAAAGACGATAGTCCAATTACTGAGGCTGATTTAGCAGCGCATCATATTATCGTTGATGGATTACGTCAGTTGACGCCTGAGATACCGGTATTGTCTGAAGAGTCTGCGGCAATTGATTGGAGTGAGCGGCGCACTTGGCAACGGTATTGGCTTGTCGACCCGCTAGATGGTACCAAAGAATTCATTAAACAAAATGGTGAATTTACCGTTAATATTGCACTGATTGACAATAATACCCCAGTAATGGCTGTTGTCTACGCACCAGCATTAAAGCAAATGTATTGGGCATCTACTGAGCAAGGGAGTTATTTTCAGCAGCAAGGTGAGAGTGTGCAAAAGCTTGATTTAACAAAGACTCAGTTGCCGGATACGATTAGACTCGTGGGTAGTCGTTCTCATCCGAGTGATGAAATGGCACGCTTTGTTAATCAATACCCAGAACACGAAATCGTGCCAACGGGCAGCTCGCTAAAGTTTTGTCTTGTTGCTCGCGGACAAGCTGATATCTATCCAAGATTGGGCCCTACGATGGAGTGGGATACTGGCGCAGGCCATTGTATTGCCCAATGCGCTGGTGCCAAAGTGACGCAGATTGATAATAATTCGCTTGCATACAACCAAAAAGAGTCACTATTAAATCCGTTTTTTGTAGTGACTCATCCAAAGCTTGGCTGGGAATTTTAGTTTTTATTAAGGGTGTTTCGTTTTTCTGATTCAACTTTTAAATTTTCTAGGCCTTGTTCAAATGCAGGGCCTACCAATGTATCCATCAAAATAGCGAATAGGGGGCCAACAATATGCATTTGCATATCACCTTCAATGGTCCAATGAACACGGATTTTGTTGGTGGTTACTTGTTCGAATATCATGCTCGATATCGCAGGATGTTTCGCGTCGCCAAACCAAATATTATAACTTAGACGTGTGCTGGGGATACTTTCTATAAATTCTAATCGTCCACCACCACTTTCATCGCTCCATTGTTGACTCGCTCCAACGCCAGTAGTGATATCACCAACAGTGACAATCACTGAAGGATCTAGTTGAGCCCAAGGACTCCAGCGCGGCCATTGCTTTAGATCGTTTGATAACTCAAATGCCTCTTCGAGTGAGCTATTGATGTCGACAGAGCGACTGATCCGATAATCTTGTGGCATAAAAACGCCAAGCAGGAACAAAACGACAAACACCCAAAATATGACGCGTAATACTTTCATTATTATCTCCATTTATTGTTAGTTTTAGTTGGGAATGTGGGTATACCCAAGCCACTTGAAGATGTATGTTTCAGAGCTCAGGTAGGAATCGAATACAAGGCATGATTTGTAATTAATGGTTATTCCCTGATTATGAATCATAA
>MPDF01000119.1 GCA_001874365.1 Gammaproteobacteria bacterium MedPE
GATCGAGCTCAACTCCTGTACGAGCATCCGCTTTTGCAGAAGAATCACTAGTATTTATCGCTGTGGCCAGCTCTGCTGCAGAGTTACCTACCGCACCTAACCCAGCATCAGTACCTTCACTACTTACGATTGATAAAGTACCATTTACCGAGTTTGCTGCGCCAACAGCGCCATAACCGTCGGTAGCATTACCAGCAATATCTGACACATATGAACCGATATCCTTTGCGCCAAATGCAGCAAGTCCCATGTTAATCGTTTCAAATGACTTGGCACCCACTTGGAAACTCTCAGTACCAAATGAGCCATCAAGTAATTTACGATCACCAAAAGTTGTTGTTTCAGCAATACGTGTTAATTCTTGTTGTAGCTGTGTAACTTCTTCTTGGATAGCGCGACGATCTTCAGGTGAATTCGAGCCATTTGCCGCTTGAATAGATAGATCACGCATACGATGCAAGATATTAGTAGACTCTTGAAGAGCGCCCTCAGCAGATTGGGCTAATGAAATACCATCACCGGCATTTCGAATAGCGACATTCAAACCTGAAATCTGTGACGTTAAACGATTTGATATTTGCAAACCTGCCGCATCGTCTTTTGCACTGTTAATACGTAAACCTGAAGATAAACGTTGCATTGATGTCGAAAGATCTGAACCTGATGTCCCTAAATTACGTTGTGCATTTAGCGACGTTACATTTGTTTGTACTGTAAGAGCCATAATATAGCCTCCACGTTGATGGCTGGTGCATCAACGATTGATGCCGACAAGCCGGTATAATTATTTAAAGTACTGCCTAGCTACCCAATAAAAGCAACCTGCGTGCCAAAAGTGAAACAAAACAAAAATAACAATAAAAGAAACTTAAAAACAAACACTTACAAAAACCAATTAACATTCTAAGTGTTCTAAAAACTAAAAAGGCGGCAACTTTGTCAACATATTGACCGAGTTGCCGCCTTTATTTTATGAAGTTTGTATTGAGTGTCTAAATAATGACAACCTTTGCCGCCCTTGCCGCTTAATTGCCGTTACGTTCTTTCTACAGGAAGTTTAATAAGTTCATATTTTGAACTTGTGAAAATGCGGTTTGTGCTGCTTGCAGAGATATTTTACGCTGTTCAAACTCTGATATCGCCTCAACCATGTCTAAATCTTCAAGTGCCGAACGTGACTTTTCAATAGTTAGATTATAATCTTCATGACGCTTATCTTGACTCTCTGTTATTTGCAGCCTGGCACCAATTTCAGCGCGGATCCCACCGAGTTCAATTTGAATTTGATCAACATCGCCAAGAATATGACCAATTTCAAGTTGGCGTTGCGCTTCGTCAACCCCAGTTCCATTAGGTTGCTCTAACCAATCAATTGCATCTTGAATAACGCCGAACATATCAACATCGGGCTGTGGTGAAAGTGAAATTGAATCACCATTTTGTGGCGTTTCTTTCATGGTGATCGATACGCCATTAAAGCTAATCGTATCTCCCGCCACATAAGGTGCAGCTGGATATTGCGTTGCACCAGTGCTATCAAGTACAGTAACGCCCATCTCACCACTAGGTAACGTTGCAAAATTAACGGTGTAGTCATCCGGAGAACCGACTGGTACATAGGTAGCGCGATCACTAATACTGGCATCAGTTACAATCGTCCGTTCAACATTATCAATGCCAGCATTCAGATTGTAAGTTGGACGAAAATCACCAGTGCTACTGCCAACTTCCATAAATACTTTTTCACCAGAGTCACTCGTCGCAACTCTCACACCTGGGCCAATATTAGTTTCACGTTGGCCATTGTCACCATGATACACAACGCTGTTATCGCTTTGCGCTTCAAATGGTGGATTTTGTGTTTTAAATCCGCCAAATACGTAACTACCAGATTCATCTCGGCTATTTGCCAATGACAATAATTCTTCTTTGCGCTCTTTTAATTCATCGGCAATCGCTTGACGCGCAGCATCATCATTACCAATACTATTACCTTGGATAATCAAATCTTTGACGCGAAACATTACATCTTCCGCTGATTTCATTGCAGACTCTTGAACGTTAATTCGTGAATCCGCAAAGTCGATATTTGTTTGATACTGCTTAAGCAGTGCCTGCTCTTGACGAATATTCAAAATAGAATTGGTAGCAACGGCATCATCACCTGCAGTGATAACTCGTTTTCCTTCTGAGATATTTAAGATCGACTGATTAACACTCGATTGACGCTCGATAATATTCGTTGTATTGCGGTGGTAAAATTGGTTAGTTGATATTCTCATGATTATCTCCTATCGAGCGGCTTGTAATAACGTATTAAAAATTTCATTAGCAGTCGAAATGACTCTAGCACTAGCAGAATAAGCCTGTTGAAAACGTAGCATATCTGATGCCTCTTCATCCAAATTCACCCCTGATGTGTTAGACATCCGTGCTTCTGCCTGACTAAATAGCGTATTTGCAGCATTTGCTTCAATATTGGCAGTCGCAGTGGCAGAACCGACACTGGTTACCGACTCTTCATAGAGATCGTTCATTGTAGAGCGACCTTGGTTCGCAAGTTTTTCATCAACTAAGCTTGCCATTTTTAACGCGTTCTTGTTGTTACCTTCACCAACAGCATAGTTTATTTCATAACGTTCAGGTGCGTTAGCACCTTGACCTTTAGCAAGTCCATTAAGAGAAAAGCTCATACCAGCAGCCTGAAACTTCAATGGGCTTGCTGTATACGTAGATGATGTCCCTAATGCCACACCGTTTTCATCAAATAACGGCTGCGCAGTGCCAGAACTATCTAACATACGGTAGTTATAAGTTCCTACAGGCGACTCGAAAACTTCTAGCGTTAAATCATTTCCTGCACTTGGAAATCCTGCTGCTGCGGTATTATCGACACTTGTTATTTCCAGTTTCGCTGTATTAACATTTTTATCGTCCGCATACACTTCAACAATTGAAGACGTGGCAATTTGCTCTGGTTGCGTTAAATTCACATCCAAATTTTGTGCGCCTAAGCGAGTCGGCTGAATGATAAAGCTATCACCATTTTGCGGAACACCACCGGTCTCTTTAAAAGTGAAACCATCACCCGTGGTATAAGTTCGACTGCCAACAGGAGCCGCTGCATTGTCTGGTGTTAACACTTGAGAGACATCCGTTGACCGATTGGTCATGGTGTAATTAGTACCATCAAAATCAAGACGATAATCATCACTTGAAAGCTGATTAATATCGGTAATATGGACTTCGCCAGACAATGTGCCTGTATTATCAAAATCTGAAAGGAAACGACGTTGCGCAGACTCGGTATCATTAATATCTTTAAACAGGTTCTGCCCCTGCAAACCATTTAAATCCATGCCTTGCGATTGAACAGTATTAAAAGAGTCTGCAATTGAAATGGCCGTTTGTCCTAATTTATTCATAGTGTCAGACAACACACCATCACGGTATTTAATTAAGGCGCCCATGCTACCGCCAATATTATCGCCAGGTAAACTTTGCTTGGCGCCAGATGGCGATTGAATAAATAATTGAGTCTGACGAGGATCAGGATTGCCAGCTTCAACACCAACAGAAAATTTAGTGGTGCCAGTGACTAATGTTTGCCCACCAGCAATATAAACATTAAGCGCGCCATCGTTTGTCTCTACGGTAGAAACAGACGTATAACTCGATAGCTCTTTTACTAAATTATCACGCTTATCTAACAAATCACTTGGCGTCGAATTATTAGCTGACGCTTTTACGATATCACGATTTAATGCCGCCAATTGCTCAGCAATTTCAGTCACATTTGTGGCTGATGATTCCAAATCTTCGTTGACAGAATTGTATTCACCATTCAACGCAGACTGCACAGAACTCATATTTTTCGACAAGGTATCAGCTTTTGCCAGCATCACTTCACGTAAGCCAATATCACCAGGTACATCAACCAATGAATTAACCGCGCCAAACAAATCATTCAGAGAAGTAGAGATACTCTTGCCTATTAAAGACATGGTTTCATCTAAGCGCTGCATTTTAGTGGCTGTAGTTTGTGCTGCAGAATTTAAGGTTTGATTAAATACGACTTCGTTATACCGAAACTGATCAAAAACACGTTCAATTTGAGAAACCCGTGTACCTGTGCCAATAAAATTGTTTCCTGCACGCACTGGGTTGCTTGTTTCTTGCAAAACAGTTTGGCGTGAAAAGCCATCGGTATTAACGTTGGCAATGTTGTGACCTGTAGTCCCCAAGCGCTGCTGGGAAGAAAGTAGTCCGCTAACACCAACCTGAAGTAAATCAACACCCATCTGTTATTCCTCAAATCTCTCAATGATATGCCCCATAAATTATGGAGCGAGTTTTGAAACCTGTTTTAATACGGTCATGATCTTCGATGCATAATTAGGATCAGTTGCATAACCAGCTTGTTGTAACTCCTGCAAAAAGCTTGCCGAGTTTTCAACTTTACTTAAGGCTTTTTCATAACGGGGGGAATTATTTAGAAATTGGCCAAAATCTTTGAAGCTTTGTTCAAAATCTTGATAGCGTCTAAACGACGCATTTTCTTTAAGGGCAACGCCGTCGCGATACTCAATCGTCGAGACATCTGTTTTATCGCCTTGCCAGCGTTTATCCGCTTTAATGTTAAATAAGTTAAAGCTAAACTCCCCTTTTTCACTGCCGACAATTTTTTGACCCCAACCAGTCTCTAGCGCTGCTTGAGCAATCATCGTTTGTGGGGAAATGCCTAATAATTTCGCTGCGCTTTGTGCATATGGTATCATTTTATCGACAAAATCTTGTTGTGATTTAAAGCTACCTTCTTTGGAGGCTGAATTCTTGGACTGAGCATTGCCCGAATCAGATGTCGTTAAATCCGATTGACTGTTAGTTGTCATTGGTGTTTTATTTGTGCGAAGCACTGAACTTGGCGTGACACCACTCGTTTGCGGGCTTAGTTGCTGCACAATTAACTCGGCAAGCCCTAAACTACCGCTCTCACTTAATTCAGTGGCCATTTGGTCATCAAGCATATTATGATAGGTTTCTGTACCTTGACTGTTAAACGGTGAGTCAGATTCAAACGCCTTATTTGCTTCTCGCATACTCTTTAAAAGCATTTTCATGAAAATACCTTCAAACTGTTTTGCGACTTTATTAAGTGCTGCTTTTTCGTCACTTTGTGCTTCTTTACGGAGCTTATCTAAACTTGCTATGTCTTGATAGTTCGATTGACTCGTCGGTAACTGACGAGTCAATGATTGTGCAAAATTATCCATGACCCGCTCCTTAAATAACGACTAATTCGCCGTGAAGTGAGCCAGCTTGTTTTAGTGCTTCTAAGATTGCCATTAAATCAGATGGCGAAGCACCAACAAGGTTTACGGCCTGAACTAATTCATCAAGCGTCGTTCCAGGCTGGAAAGCAAACATACGACTGTCCGCTTGGTTCACATCAACCAATGAATTGGCTACGGCAACAGTTTCCCCGTCAGCTAATGCGTTAGGTTGAGAAATTACCGGCGTTTCAGCGATAGTCACTGTTAAAGAGCCGTGAGTAATTGCCGCAGGTTTCAAACGAACCTGTTGACCAATAATGATGGTTCCAGTACGAGAGTTAACAATAATCTTTGCAGCGGCGGTTGCAGGGTTTACATTAAGGTTTTCAAGTTGTGCTAAAAAATAAACTCGCTGGCTAACATCGCGTGGTGCACTTACTTGTATCGAAGCAGCGTCTAATACTTTAGCAACATCACCGCCACCTAGTGCACGATTGATTTCTTGAGCAAACGCTTGAGCAGTCGAAAAGTCAGGATTGTGTAAGTTAAAGGTTATGGAATCGCCTTGGCCAAAAGCACTTGGAATTTCACGCTCAACAGTAGCGCCATTTGGAATACGGCCAACAGTCGGCGTGTTCTGAATAACCTTAGAACCGTCCGCACCTTCTGCGCTAAAACCTGACACCATCATGCTGCCTTGAGCAACCGCGTAAACATTACCGTCTAAGCCCTTCAAGAAAGTTCTTAATAAGGTGCCACCGCGTAAGCTTTTAGCGCTACCAATAGATGACACAGTAATATCTAGGGTCTGGCCAGCTTTAGCAAATGCATGCAAATCAGCATGTATTGCAACAGCCGCCACATTTTTTATTTTTGGATTAAGGCCAGCGGGCATCGATATGCCAAAGTTCTTAAGCATGGTCGTAAAGCTTTGATCCGTGAATGGACTCGTTTCGCCGGTGCCCGGTAAACCCACAACCAATCCATAACCAACCAATTGATTCGAACGAACACCTTTAACAGATGCTAAATCTTTAATTCGCTGCGCTTTAGCGTTAGTTACGCAGCATAAGCATAACGCTAATAACAACAAGCTTTGATTAATAAAATTAAGCTTTTTCATTCGAAATCTCCTGACATTAAATTGACGCTTTTAGAACGGCCACCAACCACTATTAAAGAATCGTGCCAACCAGCCAGCTTTTTGTGCATCAGCGAAGGAACCTGTGCCAGAATACTGAATTCGTGCGTTTGCAACCTTGATAGAATCTATTTGATTATCGGCGCTTATGTCCTGTGGGCGTATGATCCCGTTGAGTCTGATAAATTCGTCACCGTTATTAATGGTGATCCATTTTTCGCCACGAACAATTAAATTGCCATTGCCCAGCACTTGCATAACATTGACAGAAATAGAACCAGATAAACTATTTGACTGATCGCTGGTGCCCGTTCCCTTAAATTCAGAATCTTGATTAAGGCCAAACGCTAGCGAGTTTCCACCGATAGTGACATTGGCACCATTAAGGCCCGTTATTGGTGTTAAATTAGCGCTATTTTCTTTCTTAGTATTACTGTTAGCTTTCTTTTGAGCGCTGGTATTTTCACTAAGCACAACCTCAATGATGTCACCCACTCGGCGGGCTTTTACATCAGCATATAAACTGTCTAACCGATTAGCGTCGAACAGCGAGCCTGTTTTTACAATATTAACTGCCGGTTGCTCAGGATAAATTGGCGCATAATAAGGGTCATCGGCAATCGGCTTATTTTGCGTTGCCATACAACCAGACAAAGACATTATGGCAATAATACTAATTAACTTTTTCATAGGGTTCACTCCTCTAAAACAACTTATTAAAGCTGCTGAGTAACAAAGCTCATCATTTGGTCTACGGCAGAAATAACTTTTGAGTTCATTTCATAAACACGTTGTGATTCAATCAGATTTACCAGCTCTTTCGTCACATTAACGTTTGATGTTTCAAGCGCACCTTGACGAATCGAACCTAGACCATCTAAACCAGGATTACCTTGAATTGGCGTTCCACTCACACCCGTTTCGGTATAAAGGTTTTGCCCCATTGGCTCTAAGCCCTGTGGGTTAATGAAGTTAGAAACCGTCAATTGTCCGACAACGGTATTTTCAGCGGTACCAATTTGACGTACTGAGACTTCACCTTCTGAAGAAATAGTAATACTTTGAGAATCAGGTGGAATAGTAATAGTGGGCTGTAGTAAGTAACCACTACCAGGCGTTACAATCTGCCCTTCTTCATCGAGCATAAACTGACCATTTCGAGAATAAGCAATATTACCGTCAGGCATTAAAATTTCAAAAAAGCCGTCACCTTCGATCATCATGTCTAATGAATTTTCAGTGGTAAGCATATTACCTTGCGTGAACTCCTTTTGTGTTGCCACAACTTTCGTACCGGCACCCAACATCAAGCCGCCTGGTAACTCAGTATTTTGAGAAGATTTACCGCCAGGCTGATTAATGTTTTGATAAAGTAAATCTTCAAATACTGCGCGAGATTTCTTAAAACCTACGGTACTCGCATTTGCGAGATTGTTTGAAATGGTTGCGATATCAGTTTGCTGTGCGTCTAGCCCTGATTTACTGATCCATAATGCTGCATGCATGCGAACTCTCCTAAATTATCCTAAACGAAGCAAACGATCTTGTGATGTATCGACTTCTTCAGCCGTTTTCATCATCTTCACTTGCATATCAAATTGTCGTTGTAACGTGATCAAATCAACCATTTCACTAACGGCGTTCACATTGCTGCCTTCGAGCATTCCACTCGCAATTGTGACCGCACCATCATTCTCAAATGGACCACCATCTTTTAGGCGAAATAAACCATCCTCTCCTTTGACTAGGTCACGCTTGTCAGGGTTAACTAGTTGCAATCTCCCCGCCTCTTCGGTGACGGATGCAGGCGCACCTCGAGGATGAACAGTGATAACGCCATCATTACCGATTTTTAATTTATCAACCGGAATTGGTACCGCAATTGGTCCACCATCACCAAGCACTAATTGACCAGATGAAGTACGTAACATTCCCGCACTATCCACTTGCAGTGAACCCGCACGAGATAAAGCCGGAGTACCATCTTCAGATTCGATGACCAGCCACCCATCACCTTGAACAGCGACATCTAGATCACGGGCTGTGGTAATCATGGCACCGTGAGAAAAATCTTGAGCTGGGCGTTCTGTTAATGAAAAAACACGCGTGGGCATTCCTTCTCCATAGGCTTGCATTGAACGCGCTTGTTCAATGTCCGCTTTAAACCCTGTGGTTTTAGCATTCGCAAGATTATTGGCTCGAAGTGCCGTTGCATTTAAGTTTTCTTTGGCGCCACTCATGGATATATACAATAATTTATCCATATTTCACCTCGTCAAAAAAATAGCGTTTTGCTGATATCAGCGTAGTTATCTTCTAACAATGCAACGGGTGTGCCAAAAGTAAGTATGAGAAATTTAGAAAGGAGTTTTAACATTAAATAGACGCTTTAAAAGTGTTTTAAAGCGTCTATAAAACTTATTCAATTATCTGATTTGTAATATAGTTTGAGATAATGTTTGATTAACTTCAAGTGCACGAGAGTTAGCTTGGAAGTTTCGTTGTGCCGCGATTAAATCAACCAGTTCAGTTGTCAAATCTACATTTGCTTGCTCAAGAGCGGCAGATTTTATCGTACCAAATGTGCCACTATCGCCTTCACCCGCTAATGGTTCACCAGAACCTTGGCTTGCTTTCCACGATGTATTACCAATCTGGGTTAAACCTTGCTCATTTCTAAAGCGCGCCATTGCAACACGACCAAGAGGTTGCGAACTACCGTTACTGTACGTCGCTTTTACCAATCCATCAGGACCAATTTCAACCCCCGTTAAACGGCCCACAGTTAAACCATCTTGCTCTAATGAGGTAACTTCAAAACCCGAAGAAAACTGCGTTGGATTCTCTAATCGAACGTTAACATTTTGTGTTCCATCAGCGCCTGAGCTATAAACACCAGCCCCTGGCGTACCTAGAGGTTGTAACACAATATCTGGATTAGCAGGTTGTTGATAAACACCACTATTATTAAAGTTAACAATAGCGCCGACATGTGCAGTACCAGCTGTTGCCGCCGTCAAATTAGTCGTTGGGGCAACCGCATCAACTTTAGTACCATCAACGGCAGTGAACATTGCCCATTGATTTGGCGTTGTATCATCCTTCACAAAGTAACTAGTTTGCACATGCGCTTCACCTAACGAATCATAGATGGTGATTGATGTTGAATGGTTGTAAGTTGCCGGGTCTGATAAATCAAAATTAGCGATTGTTTTACCCGTTGCATTAGCCGGTAAATTAGCGGCCATAT
>MPDF01000012.1 GCA_001874365.1 Gammaproteobacteria bacterium MedPE
AATCGACGTGTTGATTTGATTTTAGTCACAGATCTTGGCAATTTAAATGTCCCTTAATTAACGGAGTTTGCTTTGTAAACATTGAGGTTTTCTGTGTTACAGGTAATAATAGTCTACCGCAGTTTATTGTACTATTGCATTGAAAATACTTGATTTTACATCATTCCGTTGTCCGATCCCCTTGGTTCAAACAAAATTGTTTGTGAAAAACGCCAAAATGGGAACTCGTTGTCAAATCTTATTGTCTGACCCTGGGTCTATCCAAGATGTTCCCCAGATTTTAAAAAAGATGGGGCATCTGGTTGAAATACAAACAAATGGAGCAGAAAGTCCTGTGGTGCTCAATGTCGAAATTTATGGTTTAAGGAATAATTGATGCTAGAACTGATCAGCAATTGGTATAAACGAAAGTTTTCTGATCCACACGCCGTTACCTTGGTGTTTATTTTAATCGCCGTGGCGTTAACGATTTACTTTTTCGCGAATATTCTAATGCCATTATTAGTGGCGATTGTTTTTGCCTATTTACTCGAGCGTCCGGTGACTGCACTGACAAATCACAAAATCCCACGCACGATAAGTGTCGTGATTGTATTGGCTATTGCGTCGGCCATTATTATGTTAGTGGTATTTGGTATTTTGCCTAGCGTGTGGCATCAAGTGGTTGCACTGAGTAGTGATATGCCTGAAATGCTGTCTCAAGCGCAAGAGTTTTTATTGGCTTTACCCGAAAAGTATCCCAATTATGTAAATGCGACGCAGATCCAAAGTGTGACAGACAGTGCGAAAACGCACGTTATTGACCTCGGCCAAGGCATTGTATCTCAATCATTTAAATCCCTTGTGAACCTTGTTGCATTAATGATTTACGTCATTTTAGTACCGCTGTTGATTTTCTTTTTTCTCAAAGACAAGAAGTTTTTGGTCGATAGTGCAAAACGCTATATTCCAGCCAATAGAAGATTAGCATCGCAAGTTTGGGCAGAAATGAACGTGCAAATTAGTAACTACATTCGCGGTAAGGTCATCGAAATTGTGATTGTGGGTGGTGTTAGTTACATCGCATTTTCTATACTGGGTCTTGCTTATGCGACGTTATTATCGGTTTTGGTTGGGCTATCGGTATTAATTCCTTTCATTGGCGCAGCGATTGTGACTATACCAGTGTTTTTAGTGGGACTATTCCAGTGGGGTATTTCTCCCGAGTTTGGTTATCTGGTTATTGTATATGGCGTGATCCAAGCGCTTGACGGTAATCTTTTGGTTCCTTTGTTATTTAGCGAAGCGGTCAATCTACACCCAACGTCTATTATCGTTGCAGTATTGCTATTCGGTGGGTTATGGGGATTCTGGGGCGTATTTTTTGCTATTCCATTAGCGACACTTGTAAAAGCTGTCGTTAATGCGATGTCAAAGCGAAACACGGAACCTGAACAGCTTACATCGCAGTAGAGCGATGGAACGTGGTTTAAGAAAAAGGCGTATCACTCATTGATACGCCTTTTTTTATTTTGAATTAACGTCTGTTTTCGGCTCTGGTATTTTGAACCGACGGATCTGAATAATCATGCCCATGTTGGCGTGGTCGAAATAGTGGATTTCTTTTGAACGTACTCGGCGGTGTTGCTTCATTGGATGACTAGTAAGTTGATTGACTAACTTTGATGGCTGTTCAAAGACCGCCTTTGGGAGAGTCTCTGAGTCATTTGTCATTGTAATAGTGTTATCTGTTTGATTGTCAAAATCGTCTATTTCGATGAGCTGTTTTACCTGCTCTATTTTGCGTAAGTCAAAATCAGTTTCAATAAACAAATAGTGATTGAGATAGATTTTTAAAAAACCATCCAAGCGCCAAATCGGCAGCGCTTCTGGCTCTTGCTGTTGTGACAATTCATCAACGATCTCTTGAATATTGGTAGTAGGTAGTGGCTGAATAAGCATTTCACTCTCAACAGTAATGTCGGCGTCTTCATAAATTGGTGTATCTAGCCGATTAAGTGCGGTTGCAGCTTGAGATTCTTCTAATAATCTTGCCCGATCTTCGCCATTTTCATTAAAGGTTTGAGAATAATCTTCTCCCGCAAACAAATGAATCGGCTTAGCGAGATGGCGTGCTAACGTTGGTTGACGCCAACCGACGTGAAGCATTGGTTTAATGGCTTTTTGCCAACGCATTTTCTTAACCAACGCTGTCATTTCTAGTCGCGACTCATCCAGTAAATAAGGGGAATCTGGGTTATGCATTAACACGGGCTGTGTGTCGCCTTGTCCTTCAGGGAATTCAGTCACCGTGTCGTCTTCTGGTGTTTCCTCTATTGGTTGGAATACGGTGAGTGGCGTCTGATACTTTCGCGATTCGGCGGTAATAGAGCGGTATGAAACACCGTTAAAATTAAAGGTTTCAGGATAAGGAACATATATGTCAGGATTGTAGCGGACTGGTGGCACGACGGCGTCAGTTGTTATGTTAACGTCACTGTTGTCATCAGAAATTATTGCATCTGCATGTTGGTCAATTTCAGACGTTTGCTCAAATGGTTGATCGTGTTCATTAGTCAGTTGTTGTGCAAGTGACTGCGTGCCATTTGGCGCCGTACTTTCGGCAGCCATATCTAGCGCTTGATCTAATGGCTCTCGTTGGCGTTGGCGCTCGGTTCGAATGTCAAACGCCTTGAGTAAAAGGCTATCATCAGGCGCTATACAATCAATAATTTCGATTTCTTGCACTGTGAGTAGCTCATTAACTGTGTCCATTGGCTCCTCAGGGGGGATTGATGCTGGTTCATTTGTTGAAAGGGCAAAATCAGATACAAGCACTGAATCCTCAGTCTCACCTTCTAACTCTGGCTCAGGCATCAGACTAAAACGTTCGAACTGGCTAAGTGCCGGACACGGCTTTGTGACCCCGTAAAATGCATCGTCAACAATTCGAATGCTGTTTGATACGGAAAATTGTTTAAAGGGATCTTTAAATTGTTGCTTCGTGGTTTCACCAAGACGCTCAAATAAAATTAGCTCAACTTCAAACCACGATTCACTTGCTTGACTGGTCGGCATTATCATTAAACCGCCAATTAACAATGATAATGCGCTAATAGGATGCTTCATTTATTTCTCCGTCGTATTACGTTCAAATTCCGTTAACATCGCATTGACTAGATTTAATCGGTCGGCGGCATTGTCGGTTTTTATAGCAAATTTTAACTTAGTCGGCCCATCAAGTTGATAGATCGCAGGCTGTGTTTGGAGCAAAGACATTAGGTAGACTAAGTCAATGATTGTTTTTTCACCAAATACAATCTGGCCACCATTGATACCGACTTCTAATCGTGTGATGCCCAGTGCAGCAATTCTCAATTTGATTAAAGACACAGTAAACAGGCTTTTCGCAGGTTCTGGGAGTAATCCAAATCTATCGATGAGTTCAACTTGCATGGTATCAAGTGCTTTGCTGTCTTTACAGTTCGCAATGCGTTTGTATAAAGATAACCGTGTGTTGACGTCAAAAATATAGTCTTCTGGCAACAAGGCAGATATTTTTAGGTCGACGTCACCACCTTGTGGTAACAAGTTATCAAGTTTAGGTTGAGTGCCGTTTTTAAGTGCTTGGGTGGCACCATCTAGCATTTCCATATAAAGGCTAAATCCGATAGTTTGGATCTGACCACTTTGATCGTCTCCTAATAATTCACCTGCTCCGCGAATCTCTAAATCATGGGTGGCTAAAACAAAACCTGCACCGAGATCTGTAAGTGATTCGATCGCTTCAAGACGTTTACGTGCATCGCGTGTGAGTTGTTTGGGCGGTGGTGTTAATAGATACGCATAGGCTTGGTGATGCGAACGACCAACGCGACCACGTAATTGATGTAATTGGGCAAGACCAAATTTGTCGGCGCGGTTGATTATTATCGTATTGGCACTTGGAATATCTATACCTGTTTCAATGATAGTCGAACATAACAATAGATTGTAGCGTTGATGATAAAAATCACTCATGACTTTTTCAAGTTCACGCTCTGGCATTTGGCCATGCGCGATTGCAATTCGTGCTTCAGGTAATAGTTCTTCAAGTTCCTGCGCCATATCTTCGATTTTATCGACATCATTGTGTAAAAAGTACACTTGACCGCCACGTAAAATCTCTCGGCGTACAGCTTCCTTGACGAGGGCTTGATCATAGGGCCTAACAAATGTATTTACCGATAAACGCCGAGATGGTGGGGTCGCGATGATTGATAAATCTCTCATGCCACTCATGGCCATATTTAAAGTTCGAGGAATTGGCGTCGCTGTCATGGTCAGGATATCGATGTTAGCGCGTAACGAGGTAATCTTTTCCTTTTGGCGAACGCCAAAGCGATGTTCTTCGTCAACAATTAACAAACCCAGATCATGGAAGTTAATATCACCTTGAATGAGTTTGTGGGTACCGATAACGATATCAGCCTTACCGTTCTCAACATCATCGATGGCTTGTTTTTGTTGTTTAGCACTTCTAAAGCGAGATAATTGCTCGACGCGAATTGCATGTTTTGCGAAACGATCGCGAAAATTCTCGAAATGCTGTTGCGCTAATAGTGTTGTCGGGACTAAAACAGCAACTTGCTTACCATCATTAACGGCGACAAAGGCTGCGCGCATTGCAACTTCTGTTTTACCAAAACCCACGTCACCACAGACCAGCCTGTCCATTGGTTTTTTCTTTTGCATGTCATTTACGACATGTAAAATGGCGTTTTGTTGATCGACGGTTTCTTCAAATGGAAAACTGGCAGAAAACTGATTATATTCGTCAAAATCGACGTTAAATTGATAACCTTTTCGCGATGCGCGTTGAGCATAAACATCGAGTAACTCTGCGGCAACGTCACGAATCTTTTCTGCGGCTTTGCGTTTCGCCTTTGTCCACTTATCACTGCCAAGGCTGTGTAGTGGGGCACTGTCTTCGCTTGACCCGCTATAACGTGAAATGAGATTAAGGGATGATACCGGCACATAAAGCTTAGCGTCATTTGCATACTCTAATGTCACGTACTCAATATCAATACCGCCATTTTCGATATAAGTGAGTCCCTGATAACGACCGACACCATGATCATAATGAACGACGGGCTGGCCAATCGACAATTCTGCTAAGCTGCGGACGATTGCTTCACTGGAAATTGTTTGTGCTTTCTCGCGCCGACGACGTTGGGAAACCTGAATACCAAACAACTCATTTTCACAGATCAATGCCACATTGTCATCGCTAAGCTCTACGCTGTTTTCTAGTGGTGCGACGATAACACTGATGTCATGGGAAAGGGCTTGAGTAACGGTTTCGCATTCCACTGGCGAAATATTGTCTTTTTGAAGCAACTCTAAAAGCGCTTGCGCACGTCCAAGTGATTCAACACAAAAAATCGTTTTACGCTGAGGTTTTTCTTGTAAATAGGCAAGCAATTTACCAGTCGGTTGACTTTGTTTGTGATCGACACTGATTTCATCAATGGCAAGCGCTGCGAGGTTAAAATGACCAGCTTGTTCCTCGGCTGGTTTATGATCTAACGCTATTCTATTAAATTCGTTAAGCTGTGCGAAGAACTCGTCAACGCGGAAAAATAGCTCATGAGGCTCTAGAATGGGGCGTGCTCTGTCATATCGTCGCTCTTCATAACGATATTTGACATCGTCGACGAATTCATTTGCGCTGTCGTGAATATTGCCAACGGTGAATAGTGTGGCTTCCTTTGGAAGATAATCGAACAGCGTTGCGCATTCTTTAAAAAACAGTGGCAAATAGTACTCGATGCCAGCAGGCCAAATTTGTTTGGTAACCTGTTGATATACAGACTCAGGTTCATTAGATGCATCAAATCTTTCTCGCCAATGACTTCGAAATAACTCAACAGCCATTTGGTGAGTTGGAAATTCTTTAGCTGGTAGGATGCGAATTTCGCTCACCTTGTCAGTAGAACGTTGTGACTCTGGATCAAAGAATGCTATTGAATCAATCTCATGGTCAATAAAGTCAATTCGATAGGGCTTATTGCTGCCCATCGGGTAGATATCTAAGATCGATCCCCGCTGACTGTACTCTCCATGCGCCAGAACTTGATGTACATTTTCGTAACCTGCGGTGTCTAGTGCTTGTTTTAGCCGATTGGGATCACGTTCTTCATTGGCTTTTAAGAGAAGGGTGTGGCCGTTTATAAATTCACTCGGACTCAATTTGGCCATTGCTGTCGCGATTGGCAACAATATTATACCGTGTTCCATATTCGGTAAATGGTACAAGGTCTCGAGCCGCTGCGAAATAATGTCTTGGTGAGGCGAAAAGCTATCATAGGGTAATGTTTCCCAATCTGGAAACAACATAACAGGCAAGTTATGTTCTGCGGCCACAAACTCTAACTCGGTTTCAAGCTTTAGCGCCGTCGCAGTGTCATGACACAATAATACCGTTAATGATGATTGCTGTTTCGCCATTTCGACAATCGTTAACGCTAACGCGCTACCTTGAAGGTTTCCGATAGCTAGTTTTTGATTTGAACGTTGAGATAAATCAGGCAGAGAAGCGATAAATTGGCGGATCAGAGACATTGGAAAAAATACTTAATAAATGATGTGGTTAGTATAACCTCATAAGCTTAATCTCGCCAAATTAACCTGTGATGAATTACTCATCATTGTCAGGTTTACGTGCATCGCTACGTTGTTTCAATTGAATGGTTTGGATGTGGAGTGAGTTTCGCACTAATTGTTCTTGATCTTCTTCATCAATCTTTACAAATTCGACATTGACACTCATGCCATCGTCAATGGGCTGAGAGTCGATGACTTTACCAATGGCGTATATAGCGCTATTGCACTCTTCAATAAACAATTTAAGCTCGAGAAGGGTGTTATTTTCAATGGATGATTGATTGATAAAAGTGATATTACTGCCACCAAAACTTGTTCCTTGATTTCGCGCTTTGCTACCTTCATCAAGTGTTAAAATGTAGCTCATCATTAAATCAATTTTTTTAGATTGCAATGCCAAGAAGTCACTAAGTTCACTCGCTTGTTCGCCAAGACTACGTAATGGTTTGATGGTATGACGGTCAAGTTGACTAATTTGAGACGCTAATCTGAAAGAGGGCGGCATGTTGGCCACAAATTCGTCGTCACTTGGGATCGGCGCACCGGGCGCTAACGCCTTAACACTTAATTCGAAAGCGTGCGTAATTGAAAAAAACTGTTGTTGATTATCCACTGGCGGTCCTCTTTTTGCAGCTAAATCTTTTGGGCTGCGGTAATGCCGATCACGTTAAAGGTTTCTAATAATGGCAAATAAAACTTGGGTTTACGAATCAATGCCATTATCATCGCCTAATATTTTTCATTATTCACGTTTTTAGTTAGCGTCACAAGCGATCTCTATATATTAGTTTGAATTTTCGGCGTGATAGCGGGTCAATAACTGTCACACGTGAGTGAATTAAGCAGGTTTACATTGAATATTACCCCATACCTTATTGCTTGGCGCTACGCACGGGCGCGAAATGGTAGCCGTTTTTTAAACTTTATTACCTTGTTTTCTATTGGTGGGATTATGCTTGGCGTGACGGCGTTAATTATTGTTCTGTCTGTCATGAATGGATTTGAGAGTCAGCTTAAAGATCGAATTTTGGGGGCTGTACCTCATATTGTTGCGACGCAGGTAAATGAGCGTGACAAATCGCTGCTTGAGGCTCCCGAACAAGTGATTGGTGTGACACCGCTTTTAATGTCACAAGCAATGATTCAGGGCGATAGCGAACTCAGTGCTGTGATGCTACAGGGCATTGACCCCATTGAAGATAAACACGTTAACCCCCTAGCAAGTAATATGCGCTACGGGGAGTTTGACACCTTAGTCGCTGGTAAATACCGAATTATTGTCGGGCGACTTCTGGCAAGGCAGCTCAATGTTCGTGTCGGCGACAAAATACGGGTTATTTCGGCTGAGAAAAGCGTGTTTACCCCCTTTGGTCGCATGCCCAGTCAACGTAATTTCACCATTAGCGGCGTGTTTGAAATGCAGTCTGAAGCAGATTCCTCAATTGCACTTGTTCATATTGACGACGCGCGTCGTTTACTTAGACTGCCAAAGAATTTTGAACCCAATTATCGACTGTTTCTCACCAATTCTTTTGATGATTTAGCAGTTGCTGCTCAGATTGAAGACGCTACGCAACACATTGAACTATCAAGCTGGCGTAATGAGTATGGCGAATTATTTAGTGCGGTGCGGATGGAAAAGAACATGCTGTGGATGATGCTAAGCCTTATTATTGCCGTCGCTGCGTTCAATATTATTTCTGCACTTGTTATCTTGGTTACTGAAAAGCAAACTGACATAGCAATCTTATCGACCTTGGGATTGTCACGAGCAAAAACGGCATTAATCTTTATTGCACAAGGCACTCTTAATGGGTTTATTGGCACCATTGTTGGGACATTTGCTGGATTGTTGTTGACGCATAACCTCAATGGAATATTACACGCACTTAATTTAAATATTGTTGCCAATCCTATTGATCCTACCGGTGGATTGCCCATCGTGATTGATTATCAACAAGTTACAATACTCGTCCTTGCAACTGTTGCGGTGACACTTATATCAACGTTATACCCATCTTATAAAGCAGGCGCTGTGGAGCCAGCTAAGGCATTAAAACATGAATAAACCGCTATTAACCTGTACGGGTATTTCTAAAACTTATCAAGATGGTGATAACCAAGTTAACGTTTTGTCATCATTGGATCTAACGTTAAATTCCCATGAACTGTTAGCAATTACTGGGCGGTCTGGATCAGGAAAATCTACGTTGCTTCATTTATTAGGGACACTTGATGAACCGAGTAGCGGAGAAATATTATTTAACGGTCAGGATATTCATCGTTTAAATAAAAGTAAGCAAGCGGCATTTCGAAATCAGTCGTTGGGATTTATTTATCAATTTCATCACCTGTTAGCGGAGTTTAGCGCATTAGAAAATGTCATGATGCCATTGCTTATAGCTGGGGAATCGCAACAACAAGCTAAGTTACGTGCGGTAGAAATGGTTCAAAGCGTTGGTTTAAGCGAACGGGCACATCACAAACCTAGCC
Organism: Gammaproteobacteria bacterium MedPE; assembly: GCA_001874365.1. Taxonomy (GTDB): domain Bacteria; phylum Pseudomonadota; class Gammaproteobacteria; order Enterobacterales; family Psychrobiaceae; genus Psychrobium. The sequence continues at coordinate 9,121 of MPDF01000012.1, forward strand.
AATTGTCAGGCGGCGAAAGGCAACGGATTGCAATTGCACGTGCCTTGGTTAATCGACCTGCGTTAGTGCTCGCCGATGAACCTACGGGAAATTTGGACAGTGAAAATGCGTTGGCCATTTTTGAATTGTTAAAATCTCTGCGCGATCAACAAGGCACAAGTTTTGTCGTCGTAACTCACGATAATGAACTCGCTAATCGACTTGATCGGGTTGTTAATCTAAGTAGCGGCAGTTTGGCATCGTCGGACAATAGTCATGAGTAACGCGTCTAAATTACCCTTAACATTTGGATTAAGTAGTGCCATAGGATTACGATTCTTAATGGCCAAGTCATCCAATCGCTTTATTTCGTTTATATCGATGACAGCAATGTTTGGAATAGCCATTGGCATAACTGTATTGCTAATTATTATGTCTGCGATGAATGGATTTGAACAACAACTCAGAGACAGGTTACTGTCTGTGGTGCCACACGGTGAGATCATCGCTGTGAATGACCCCATTGAAGATTGGCAAACCGTGGTTGATGATCTTAAACAGTTACCGGGTGTTATTAATGGCGCGCCTGTCATTGCTGTTAAAGGCTTAGTGCTCCATGGAAGTCATTTATCGGGGATAGCACTAGATGGTATTTTGCCCGGCAAAGAAGCACAAGTAATGTCTAGCTCGGAGTACGTTACAGAGGGAGCGTGGGATAAATTAACGAGTGGATCAAATAATATTATTTTGGGGCAAGGATTGATTGAAAAGTTTGGCTTTGAGTTAGGGGATAATGTTTCCGTTATGATCCCTCAAAAAGGTGAGAAGGGACGTTTATCATCGCCGACCGTTGCCAATTTCACCTTGGTTGGACGCTTCAAGTTTGGTGGCCAGTTAGATGCGCTTCAGGCGTATATACATCTTAATGATGCAAGAGCGCTCGCCAATGTAGACAAGGGCGTTTTAGGCATACGTTTTAAATTCGATGATATTTTTAATGCATCAGATATTGTTCGCGATATCGGCAGAAATGTCCGTAGCTACGTTTATTTGAGTGATTGGACCCGAAAACAAGGACATTTGTACAACGACATTAAGTTGGTTCAAATGATTACGTATATCGTGCTTGTTTTGGTTATTGCAGTGGCTAGCTTTAACATTGTTTCGACGCTAGTGATGGCCGTTAATGATAAAGAAAGTGAAATAGCCATCCTACTGACGATGGGGTTATCTCAAGGGCAAGTTAAACGGATTTTCATAGTCCAAGGTATGATTAATGCGACACTTGGTTGTATTTTGGGTGGTGTACTTGGTACGCTGTTCAGTGTGAATTTGGCTGAGATTGTTCAATTTTTAGAGCAAAGCTTGTCGATACAGGTGTTGTCAGGGGATATTTACTTTATTGATGCATTGCCATCGGAGTTTCAGTTTAGCGATTTACTTGTTCTAGTGAGCGCAACCTTAGGTATCAGTTTCATTGCAACGCTATATCCTGCAGCGAACGCTGCCAAAATAAAACCAGCGTTAGTATTGGGTCAATAAACGAAGCTTGAATTATTGTCTAAATAGCAGAAACACTAAGCTGAGTACGTCTAAATAATTTGGATTAAAGTTGTTGATGACACAAAAAAGGCAGTTGATAACTGCCTTTTTAGTTTTGAGGCGGTGTTAACGTTTTTGGCGTTGTTTGTATTCTCGAATGACAGATAGACGCCACAGGATCCGAATAAATGCATAACCAATCGCACTAGACGCTAACCCTATTACGACACAGCCCGTTAATAGGGGGGGGGCAATTGTTCCTAGGCTTGATAAAAACCAATCGACGGATATTTCAAAGCTAAATTCGTGGGTTTCACTACCTAGAATTTTAACACCTAATAGATAAGCGCCGTAAAACATGGGCGGCATGGTCAACGGGTTGCTGATCCAAACAAGTACTACTGATAAAGGTAGATTGACTCTAAAGACCACAGCAAATATTGCGGCAAAGAGCATTTGCATTGGAATTGGCATCCACGCAAAAAACAATCCAACGGCAAAAGCACCAGATGCACCTCGTCGATTAAGATGCCACAGATTTGGATCATGTAGACGTGAACCTAAATAGCGCAAATGTTTATGATCGCGAATTTTTTCGTGATCAGGCATTAACCGTTTAATTGTTTTTCTTGGCATATACTTATTCAACTATGACTTTGGAAAGACAAATGCTAGCAATGACCGCTGGCTTCTTAACAATATTATGCTGGCCGACGCTCCCAACTTATTGGGTGGCGGGCGGCTTTTTGTTGTTAGCAATATTGTTAGTTAAGACACATTGTTTGGCGGCAAGTTTCATTACTGGTTTATCTATTTGTATTATATCGATAAATTATCATTTTACCGATTTAAAAACGTTACTGACGGCAAACTCTAGCATAAAAGGTGAGATCGTTTCACTCCCAGTCCAAGGAAAACACCACAATCGCTTCTATTTTGACCTATCGCAAATTGACACCGGTACTAAAACGGTTGAAAGCAATAGCCGTGTTCAGGTGACATGGCGTGGCCAACACCAGCTATCGCAAGGTCAAACGTTAATACTTAATGTCAAGGCCAAACCAATAACGGGTTTATTTAATCAAGGCACATTCAATTATCAACGGTTTTTATTATCAAATGATGTCGTCGCGTCGGTCAATGTGATTGAGGGAGAGATTATTTCTGACGCGCCCAATTTACGAGCTCGTCTAGCACAGCGCTTTGATATCATTGCCGACAAATACAAGACTATGAGGTTTATGCGTGCGCTAATAATTGGCGATAAAAGATATTTTAGTAACGAAGATTGGCAGATCTTACAGCGCACAGGAACCAGTCATCTATTTGCTATTAGTGGTTTACATTTGGGGTTTGTTTGCTTGATGGCTATGTTACTGGTGGGTCCATTGCTGCGTTTGTGCATTCGTCATAATCAATTGGCGACGATATCTATCATGGTATGTACCGTATTAGTCGGTGTCTTTTATAGTCTGTTGGCTGGTTTTAGTTACCCCACGATAAGAGCATTGATTATGCTAATTGTTGCGAGCTGTTTTGTGTGCCTTGGCCAGCGAGTAGGTATGGGACAAATTATTGCGATGTCATTATTCGTTATTGGTCTTTTCAATCCATTAGGCTTTTTGTCACAAGGGCTTTGGTTATCGATTTTTGCATTAATCTGCGTAGTTACTAGTAGTAAATGGCTAGAAAAAGACATGGTTACTCAGAAGGTGACAATTGGTATACGGATTTGGTATTGGTGTTTACAATTACTCAAACTCCAATTGGCTCTGGTTTTAGGATTGTGTGGTATTCAAATGGTGTTCTTTGGCGGTATTTCGTTAGTAGCACCCATGGCAAACGTAATCGCAGTACCCGTTATTACTATTTTGGTTTTACCATTGGTTTTGTTAGCGACAATTGGTGAATTTTTACTTCTGGCTGGCGTGTCAGAATTACTCTTTAATGGGGCTGATACATTACTTATCACGCTATTTGAGCTACTTTCTTGGCTCAGTAAGGCGCCATTTGTATGGCAAGGCATGGCATTTAGCCGCTGGTTGGTTGTGATAATTGGATTTGCAACCCTGCTTTTCATTCTAAAAACTGTTAATGCAAAGGCATGGTTATATCTATTAGGCTTGCCCATAATTTTGTTGTCGATTGTCTTGGCAGTTAATTTTCAACAAGAAACTGATACATGGCGCATTGACTTCTTAGACGTAGGACATGGTAACAGCAGCGTCATTCAAAAAGGAAATCGCGGTATTATTATCGATACGGGTAACGTCCTTGGCGAGCATTCAACAATCGCACAACGAATAGTCATTCCTTTTATTGAACAGCGTGAAATAGCACAGATAGATTATATTTTTGTGACACATCATGACGCAGACCATAACGCAGGACTTACGTCACTTATTGAACGTTTTCCAAAGGCAACAGTTATCACCAATAAAGACGACGTATGTGAGGGTGGGATGATTGACTGGCAAGGGCTCGTTATCAAATTAATAAAAGCCAAGGGGAAACTGCCGAAAAGTCATAATACGGAAAACAACAAGTCATGCCTAATTCATATCAATAATGCTATCGGGAGTGTTCTATTTTCTGGAGATATTGAAAAGCGAGCTGAGAAATTACTTATTAAGCAATTAGATTCATCGTGGCAGGCGCAAGTACTGCAGGTTCCACATCACGGGAGTAAGACATCATCGACTTCTCAATTCATTGAATTGATCGACCCAACATTTGCTGTGGTTAGTACTGCAAGCTTTAATCAGTGGCATTTTCCTGCAACGTTAGTGACCAATCGATATCGTCGAGCGAAAGCAAGAATGCTTAATACTGCAGAGATTGGCCAAATCACTGTTGAATTTAGCGCCGATGGTCCATATATAACCAACTATAGACGTCAAAGATCGCCTTTTTGGTATAATGGCGATCTTTCATTTGGTCATTATCAACGTTAGCGCTAGAATGGTGCTAATTTTTATTTAGGACAACGAGTTAAATGTCATCGACTCCTACCTTTGATTCGAAAGTTGTGGCTAAACGCCTCGCTGGATATTTCTTTCAATATAAAATGGCGCTTGTTTTAGCGATGTTAGCACTCATTGTTTATGCGGGTGTTGATGCCAGTTTGATTTATTATTCCCAAGAGCTTGTCGACCGCGGTATTACCGGAAATGACACTAGCTTTCTTAAAATTGGCGCATTTTTTGTCATCGGGGTCTTTCTAGTACGAGGTGTTGCGAGTTTTATCTCAACCTATTTGTTAGCGTGGGTCGGTAATAACGTGATCATGACCATGCGACAACAGTTGTTTCGTAAAATGTTGAGTTTGCCTGTAAGTTATTTTGATAAAAATAGCAGTGGTTCACTGATTTCGAAAATTACTTTCGATACGGAGCAGGTATCTCGTGCCACTAATCAAGTGATCATTGTTCTGATCAGAGAAGGGGCTACAATCGCTTACCTGCTTGGTATTATGTTTTATTACAGCTGGCAACTTTCACTCATTTTCTTTCTTGTTGGTCCTCTCATTGGAATCGTTATATCTGTCGTGTCTAAACGTTTTCGCCGTATCAGTAAAAACATTCAAGGTGCAATGGGCAAAGTGACAACGTCCAGCGAACAGATGCTAAAAGCCCATAAAGTCATTTTGGCCTTTTCGGGACAAGACAAAGAAACTGTTCGCTTCGATAAAGTGAATAATGTTAATCGCCAGCAAAGTATGAAATTGGTGGCGGCAAGTGCATCGAGTACGCCAATTATTCAATTGATTGGATCCTTAGCAATTGCTGGTGTGCTCTATGGTTTGAGTTTGGATGGCATGATTGAATCGCTGTCGGCAGGTGCTTTCGTTGCTTTGGTCACAGCCATGGGCAGCTTAATGCGTCCCCTAAAGCAAATTTCAAAGGTGAATGTTGAGTTACAGCGTGGTTTGACAGCTTGTGCAAGTGTGTTTGATTTATTGGATAAAAACGATGCTATTAACGACGGTAAGCTTGAAATAGAACGTTCAAGAGGAAGCTTGACCATCAAGAACCTTAATTTTTCCTATCAACATGCTGAGAAACAAGCGCTTTCAAATATTAATTTGGACATTGAGGCTGGTTCAACTGTCGCACTAGTAGGTCGCTCAGGAAGCGGAAAATCAACCTTAGCAAGTTTATTGACGCGTTTTTATGAAAGCCCCGAAGGTGCGATACAACTTGATAATCGTCCAATCAATGACATCGACGTCGATAGCTTACGTAAGCAGTTTGCACTAGTGACCCAGCAAGTTGTGTTATTTGATGACAGTATATACAACAATATTTTATATGGTGCCATCAATGAAGTAAGTGCTGAGCAAGTTGAAGCTGCGGCGAAGGCAGCCAACGTCACTGAATTTACAGAGAGTTTGCCAGATGGCTTGCAAAGTCCTGTCGGCGAGGATGGCGCTAATCTTTCTGGGGGGCAACGTCAGCGTATTGCCATTGCTCGTGCAATTTTAAGAAATGCCCCGATGTTAATTCTAGATGAAGCAACGTCAGCGCTTGATACAGAGAGTGAGCGTTTGATCCAAAATGCACTCGAAAACCTGCAACAAGATAGAACATCTATTATCGTAGCGCATCGCTTATCGACGATTGAAAGTGCTGATCTCATTGTTGTGATGGACCAAGGTCAAATTATTGAACGAGGTACTCATCAAGAACTTATTAAAAAGCAAGGCGCTTACTATCAGCTTCATGCAATGCAGCAGTCTCAAGGATAGATCGTGAAACGTTTTATTGAGCAGTCTTGGCAGAAATTTCATCCGTTAATGTTGGTCTTTTTACCACTCTGGGCGCTTTATTGGCTCGTCACTGCGATTCGAAGACTTTGTTATCGTCTCGGGATTAAAAAAACTTTAAGGGTCGATGTACCGCTGATTATTATTGGTAATTTAACGGTCGGTGGTAACGGCAAAACGCCAGTAGTGGTTTGGCTTGTTAAGCTGATGCAAAAGCTTGGCTATAACGTTGGTGTCATTAGCCGTGGTTACGGCGGGAGCAATCAGGGTGTTTTGTTGGTAGACCAAGACTCTAAGTCTGACGTTTGTGGTGATGAGCCGACATTGATTGTTAATCAGACCGGTTGCTTAATGGCCGTGGGGCGCGATCGCGTTAGTGCTGCTCAGACGTTGATTCAGCACGCAAACAGCCTGGGTAAATCATTAGATTTTATTGTCAGTGATGATGGTTTGCAGCATTATCGGTTACATCGTGACGCAGAAATTATTGTCATAGACGGTGAGCGTCGTTTTGGTAACGGATTTTTATTACCCATGGGACCCAATCGAGAAGGTCAATGGCGCCTTAAAGGCGCGATGTTAAGCATTTGTAATGGTGCACAAGCCCAGCAGAATGAAGCGTTGATGACATTGACGCCTCAGCAATGGCGGTCAGTAAAAACCAACGAAATAATTGATATTGACTTTCGTCAACAATCGGCGGTTGCAATGGCTGGGATTGGTTATCCACAGCGGTTTTTTGATACGTTAACCCAATTGGGAATCAACACCGATAAGAATATAGGCTTTGCGGATCACCAACACTACGAATATGAACAACTGACTGCGCTGACGCAAGATGCGCAATGGTTATTAATGACAGAAAAAGACGCCGTTAAATGTCGTGAATTTGCGCAAAATAATTGGTGTTACTTACCCGTTGCGGCGACATTTGAAGACGAAATAGAACAAAAAATTATAGAAAAATTAGAGGAAATTCATCATGGCGTTTGATATTAATTTGTTAGGCATCATTGCCTGTCCTGTGTGTAAGGGAAAATTGGAGTTTGATAAAGAAAAAGATGTACTTATTTGTAAGTTTGATCGCCTAGTGTATCCAATTAACGATTCAATTCCTGTGTTGTTGGAAGAACAAGCAACAGCACTCGAGGAGTAAAGTGGGATGGCTTTTAGCGTAATTATACCGGCGCGATATCAATCGTCTAGACTTCCTGGCAAGCCGTTATTGGATATTGGTGGCAAGCCAATGATCCAATGGGTCGTAGAGCGAGCTCAACAATCTGGGGCGGAGCACATTATTGTCGCTACCGATGACCAGCGCATCAAAGATGCTGTTGAGTCTTTCGGTGGTCAGGTTTGTATGACCAGCAGTGAACATGAGTCAGGCACAGAGCGTCTGGGTGAAGTGGTTGAAAAATTAGGACTGGCCAGCGATCATATTATCGTGAATGTGCAAGGCGACGAGCCGATGATCCCCTGCGAGAATATCTCTCAAGTCGCCAACTTACTTGTAGAACAACAAGACGTGCCAATGGCAACATTAGCGGTACCTATTGATGAAAACCTTGATATTGATAACCCGAATGCAGTAAAAGTCGTCTGTGATAAAAACGACTGCGCGTTATATTTTAGCCGTGCGCCGATCCCATTTGACCGTGATGGTAATCATCGTTCGAATAAAGAGTTGTTAGCGAAGAATTATCATCGTCACATAGGTATTTATGCTTACCGAGCGGGGTTTATTCGCGATTATCTTAAAATGGAACCATCACCACTCGAACAAATAGAGGCACTTGAGCAATTGCGTGTGCTGTATCACGGTGAAAAAATTGCGGTGGGTGTAGCCCAGCAAGCGCCACCAGCGGGTGTTGATACACAAGCAGATCTTGACCGCATTAGAATGTTTTTCAATTAATAATTGTCGAGTTAATTGAGCCGTGTCATGTTACGCGGCTTTTTTATGAAGAGGGGTTATGAACTTAATCTTAGAAAAATTGGGTATTCAAGGATTGCTGTTTGGATTACTTGAAATGGCGATAATTATTGCATTTGGTTATGTGTTTTACTTGTTTAGAAAGATTGCAAGGCAATCGAAAAATCCGATATATCAGTACCTAGCGATTGGTTTTTTCTTCTCTCTTATCAATCTTCTAGTACCAACATTAATCACGTTTTCAGCAGGGTTTTGGCTTAGTGATAATAATTATGATGTATTAGATTTGGCTCACAATGCTCTCTATTTTATATTGTCTTTCTGTAGTCTAATTTGTTTTATTATGGCGGGGAAGGCCGCTTATAAAAGCGCTTAAGTTAGCACTACATTATTTAATTTGATATAAAAATGCCGCTAATTAAGCGGCATTTTTGTTTTTAATTGTTTAGATACAATTATTTGTTTTGGCGTCGTTCAATCAATTGATCTAATACACTCGGATCGGCCAGTGTTGAAGAATCACCTAACTCATCGATTTCATTGGCCGCGATCTTTCGTAATACACGACGCATGATTTTTCCTGAACGGGTTTTCGGTAAGCCAGGCGCCCACTGTAATAAATCAGGAGCTGCGATAGCGCCGAGATCTTTACGAACCCATAGCTTTAATTCTTTGCGTAGTTCTTCAGTATCTTCTACGCCGTCATTGAGTGTGACGTATGCGTAGATGCCTTGACCTTTTATATCGTGTGGATAGCCGACAACAGCAGCTTCAGCAACATCATTATGGCCAACTAACGAACTTTCAACTTCTGCTGTCCCCATACGGTGTCCCGCAACGTTGATGACATCATCGACGCGTCCAGTGATCCAATAGTAGCCATCTTCATCACGGCGTGCACCGTCACCAGTGGTATACATATTATGGAATGTTTGGAAGTAGGTCATCATGAAGCGTTCATGATCGCCGTAAACTGACCGCATTTGACCCGGCCAACTGTCAAGAATCACGAGAGAACCTGCGCCTTCACCTTCAACGATCTGGCCTTCAGCATCAACAAGAGCTGGTTGTACGCCAAAGAACGGACGTGTGGCTGAGCCAGGTTTTGTTGCGGTTGCGCCAGGTAAAGGTGTAATTAAAATACCGCCAGTTTCCGTTTGCCACCAGGTATCAACAATTGGGCTATTGCCTTTACCGATAACATCGTTATACCAGCGCCATGCTTCTGGGTTAATCGGTTCGCCAACACTGCCAAGCACGCGCAATGATGAGCCATCAAAATTGTTAAAGTGTTCTTCACCTTTTGCCATTAGTGCACGGATAAGTGTAGGTGCTGTGTATAATTGATTAACTTGGTAACGATCAACAATTTCACCTAAGCGGGCTGGGCTTGGGTAATTAGGAACACCTTCATGAATGACAATGGTTGCGCCATTTGCAAGAGGACCGTAAACCATATAACTGTGACCAGTGATCCAACCAACATCAGCGGTACACCAGTAAACATCGCCTTTTTTATAGTCAAAAACGTATTCATGAGTCATGGACGCATAAACCATGTAACCACCAGTTGAATGTAAAACACCTTTTGGGGTACCGGTCGAACCTGACGTATACAAGATAAATAGTGGATCTTCTGCGTTCATTTCTTCGGCAGGGCAATCGATAGATTCGTTGGCCACAACATCGTGCCAATAAATATCTCGGCCGTCGACCCAACCGACCTCATTGCCAGTACGCTTAAGTACGATAACCGTTTCCACACAAGTGACGGCAGGGTTTTCTAACGCATCGTCAATATTTCCTTTTAGAGGAACTAAACGACCACCACGTGGGCCTTCGTCAGCGGTGATAATGACTTTGGCGTTACCATCAATAACGCGTGATGAAATAGACTCAGATGAAAATCCGCCAAAAATTACTGAATGAACGGCACCAATACGTGCACAAGCAAGCATAGCGACGGCTGCTTCTGGAACCATTGGCATATAAATTGAAACGACGTCTCCCTTTTTAACACCTTTGGTTCTAAGGGCATTAGCAAATTTACAAACGTCATTGTGCAATTCTCGGTAAGTGACCTTTCGCTGATCATTTGCATCATCGCCTTCCCAAATAATGGCTACGTCGTCGCCATTATTTTCAAGGTGTCTGTCTAAACAGTTAGCGGCAGCGTTTAGTGTGCCATCGCCAAACCATTGAATATCTACGTTTGGTGCGGCGAAATTGGTATTTTTTACTTGAGTAAAAGGTTTGATCCAGTCGATGCGCTTACCGTGCTCGCCCCAGAACTTGTCTGGGTTATCGATAGACTCTTGATACATCGCTTGGTATTTATCATTGTCTACTAGCGCGTTTTGAGCAAATTCATCTGCTACTGGGAAAATTTCTGGACTCGTCATGGTTTATCCTTTCTTCTTATAATCATCCAAAGTATGTTTTTTGCGGACTTTTACTGCTATTAGACATTGGTATATCGCCAAATGCCTCGTTAGCCTGTAGATGTTATAGACTACTTTGACTACAGGAGTAAAGCCTTGTTTAATCGCAGGTTAAACAAAAGGGGTTTTAAAAATTGAGTAAGACAAGCCGTCATTACTTGGGTAAGATAGCTCGCGCATAATAATAAGATTTGGTAATAAGGAATAACTAAAATGGTAGAAAGTAGTGGCTTGCTCGGCTTAATTTCTATTGGATATATTGGTTTATTGTTTTTGATTGCGTGGCTTGGCGATCGGCATTTCAATATTTTTAGTCACGGTACCAAGAATATTTTTTATGGGCTGTCGTTGGCCGTTTATTGTTCTTCTTGGAGCTTTTTGGGCACCGTTGGAATGTCTAGTAAAAACTTGCTATCTCATATTCCCGTTTACCTAGCACCTATCATTCTTTTTATTATATTTTTTCCATTACTGACAAGAATTTTAGCCATTACGCGTGAACTAAAGATCACATCAATGGCCGATTTTATTGCTTCGCGTTACGGTAAGTCACAAGGACTTGCGGCATTAATAACAGCCATTGCACTCATAGGTACATTGCCATATTTCGCATTGCAGATTAAGGCGATGGTGAACAGTGTTCGTATATTTGATGGTCAGATTTCAGCAGACAATTTCACGTTAGCCTTTGTTATTGCGATGGTATTGGCATTATTTACGTCGTTGTTCGGCACCCGAAAGTTAGACGCGACAGAGCACCACCCTGGACTGATGTTAGCCATTGCCTTTGAAGCAGTTGTTAAGTTGGTTGCCTTCTTAATTATTGGTCTGGTTGTTTGTTATGTTGCGTTTGATGGCATGGGGGATATTTGGCAACAATCTACCGAGCGTGGTTTAGTCAATCACGAAAACAGTTTTTATAACTGGGGCAGTTTATTTACACAAACATTAGTAATGATGGCGGCGTTTTTGTGTATGCCACGTCAGTTCCATACCATGATGGTTGAAGCGCAAGACAAGGATTCATTACGCAAAAGCCGGTGGGTTTTTCCCATTTACCTTGTATTAGCAGGTTTATTTGTTCTGCCACTAGGACTTGCAGGCAAATTGATTATGGATCCTGCCGTCTCACCCGATACATACATGATTAGTGTGCCTTTACATTTAGGGTATGATTTTTTAAGTTACTTTGGTTTCCTTGGCGCCGTCTCTGCGGCAACGGGGATGGTTATAGTCGCTGCATTGACGATTTCCATCATGGTGAGTAATGAATGGGTTGTCCCTTTATTGTTAAAAACTAATACCATAGAACAACGTAGTTTTGAGCGTTTTTCCAGTTCGATATTGAACATTCGTCGATTTGTCATTTTCATTATGATGGGGCTTTCTTGGTTGTTCTATACGCAGGTTTCTGGTCAAAACTCATTGGCAAATCTCGGGCAAATTTCGTTTGGGGTCTTTATTCAAATTCTTCCGGGCTTAGTGGGCGGCGTTTATTGGAAACACGGTAATAAGAAAGGGGTTTATGTTGGCCTGATTATGGGGCTGTTTATCTGGTTTTATACATTATTGAAACCTGTTCAAGATACGCCAGATTTCTTTACTAACCTTGCTTGGCTAAGTGATGTTGAGCCCAGTTACAACTGGATTTTAGTGAGTTTAATGTTCAATCTACTGTTCTATGTATGGGGGTCGATGATATTTCGTCCTGGCGTACGGGAGCGTATGCAGGCTGGTCTATTTGTTAATAAGGCCGATCATAAAAAAGCGATAAAGGGCTCTGCGGTTACAGAACAAGAGCTTTTAATGCTCGCTAGTCGGTTTATTGGGCAGCCTCGGGCGTTAGCTAGCTTTGTTGAGTTTGATGAGCGTTTTGCGATGCAGTCAAAAGTCAATAAAAGCGCAAGTGCATCGTTAATCAGCCATACGGAGCTTATCTTAGCGTCTGTAATAGGGACATCGTCAGCCGCTTTAGTCATGGATTCTGTGTTAGACGGGCGTGATATGCCGCTTGATGACTTGGTGGTTTTAATTGATGAAGCATCTTCAAAGATAATTACCAGTCAAAAATTAATGCACAGTGCTATTGAACATGCCAGTGAAGGCATGAGTGTGATTGATCAGAACTATAATCTGATGGCTTGGAATCAGCGTTACGCTGATTTGTTTGATTATCCCAGCAATTTCTTGGAAGTTGGCAAACCAATCAGCGAACTCATTCGTTATAATGCAGCACGTGGCTTTTGTGGCAATGGCGATGTCGAAGATCATGTTAAGCGTCGAATGACGCGGGTTAAACAAGGTGTTTCGTATACCTTCGAGCGCAATAGGCCCGACGGTAAAGTCATAAAAATGCAAGGCAATCCGATGCCTGATGGCGGCTTTGTAACAACCTTCTCTGATATTACGCAATACCGTCTAGTCGAGCGGGAGCTTGTAAGAGCGAAGGAAGATTTGGAATTACGTGTTAAAGAACGGACGAAAGCCTTATCGTCTGCAAATGCCGATCTGATGGAAGCAAAGTCTAAAGTTGAGCAAGTTAATTTAAGTAAGACGCGATTTATGGCGGCGATTGGGCATGATTTGATGCAGCCGCTTAACGCTGCACGGTTATTTACTGCATCGTTATTGCAACACGAGCATTCAGATCCTGAAGTCAAGAATACAGTGCGCCATATTGCCGATTCACTGAAATCGTCAGGTCAGCTGTTAGCGGATTTACTGGATATTTCAAAACTCGAATCAGATGCGATAGAGGTTAATAAGGCAGATTTTCCGGTATCAATGTTGCTAAACAATTTCAATGCCGAGTTTGGTGCGATGGCAGGTGATTCATCGGTAGAATATCGCTCGGTCGACTGCAAAGTTGCAATCAATAGTGACATCAATTTGTTACGCCGAATTGTCCAAAATTTCCTAACCAATGCGTTTCGTTATGGCGTTGGCGGAAAAGTGTTGCTTGGATGTCGTCGTCATCGAGAGACATTAACGATTGAGGTGTGGGATCAGGGGAAGGGTATCCCAGACGATAAAGTCGAGGATATTTTTTCAGAGTTTCAACGGTTAGAGAATAGCTCTGTGTATGATCGTAATGGGCTTGGGTTGGGCCTTGCGATTGCAGATCGAATAGCAAAAGTGTTAGATCATAAAATTACGCTGCGGTCCACGGTAGATAAAGGTTCAATGTTTAGTGTTTGTGTGCCGATTGTTAGTAATTATGCGCCGAAAGCTGTTTTTCCAACCGCAAACTTTGGAACTAACCAGTTAGCGGGCGTAAAAGTGTTATGTATCGATAATGAAGAAAAAATTCTTGTCGGGTTAGAACTCTTGTTAAAACGTTGGCAGTGTGTGGTCATGTCAGCCAAAAGTCTTGAAGAGGCGATTGAGTTAATTGATAACAATGAATTGCCGGATGTTATGTTGGCTGACTATCATCTTGATCATGACAAAACTGGACTCGATGCGATGGAAGCGCTACGCCTGCAATATGGGCAAGATATCCCCGGCGTTTTAATTACCGCAGATACGCGCAATGAGCTCATTGAAGAGGTCGAATCTAAAAATTATAAATACATGGCTAAAATGGTACGCCCCGCCGCGTTGAGAGCCATGATTTCAGGATTAGTTTAAAAAAATTGAAAGACGTATAGGTTGGAAATAACAAATGAGTGAAGAGTTAGCGCTATTGCAAGCCGTTAAAAAACAGTTAAAAGTACGTGGTTTAACTTATGCTGATGTCGCTCAGCATATTGATTTGAGTGAAGCGTCGGTAAAGCGGTTGTTCAGTGAAGGAAATATTAGTGTGCGGCGCTTAGAAACCATCTGTCAGTTATTATCTATTACGCTGACGGATTTAGTGATGATTGCGCAGCTGGAACAAACTCAAATAACTCACTTAACGTTTGAGCAAGAACAACAGATGGTGGCTAACGAAAGCTTGCTACTTGTGTCTGTGTGTGTGATTGACGGTTACGGTTTTGATGACATTGTGGCTCAGTATCGAGTGAGTGAAACTGAGCTTATTCAGCATCTTGCTCATTTGGATCGTCTTAAAATCATTGAACTACAACCACAAAATCGTATTAAATTGTTAATAAGTCAGAATTTTAGTTGGCTAGCTAATGGGCCTATTCAACAATACTTTCAGGGGCATATTAAAGAAGAGTTTTTTAAATCACAGTTTAACGAGAATACTGAGAAGCTATTGGTTATTAATGGATTATTGTCTGACGCGAGTAACAATGAGCTGCAACATGAAATGCAGCAGTTGATCAATAAGTTTGCAGCGCTCAAGAAAAACGAGCAAAAAGTTTCAATGGATAATAAGCACGGAACCACACTTGTGGTAGCGATGCGCCAGTGGACTGCCAGTCTGTTTGCACAAAAAGCGCGAGACTAATTCCCTTAACGTTGCATTATATAGGACTTAACATCACTTATAATGCAACCTTAGATGGCGCACTTACCTTATTAAAGCATTTACTCTATAACGTGTCCTGCACTTACTCAAAAGGACAAGCGTATGTTAGGTATAAAACACGTTTTTAAAACATTGTCGTTGGCAACAGTGACCTTATTTGCATCGACTACTATAGTTACCTCAGATGCGACAGCTGCTGGGCTGTTAACGCCAGTTCATAATCAGTATCAACCACTTTCTATCAAATCTCATGACGTTACTGTCACTATTCATGACAGTTTAGCGATCACGCAAATTGATCAAGTCTTTGCAAATACGAATAACCAAACATTGGAAGCTATTTATTCGTTTCCAGTGCCTGAAGATGCAGCACTAGGCGGTTTTACTTATTGGATTAATGGTGTCGCGGTAGAAGGAGAAGTTGTAAAAAAAGACACCGCGGAGACGATTTATCAATCACAGAAAACCCAAGGTAAAAGTGCGGCAGTTGCCGAGCGAGATGCCTATAAGACATTTGATGTTAAAGTCTATCCGGTTCAGCCTAATGACAGCGTTAAAATTCAACTGGTGTATTTTCAACAACAAAAAGTAGACAGTGGTATTGGCCGTTACGTCTATCCGCTTGGAGATGGTGGAGTCGACGATACTAAGAATTCATTTTGGAGTCGTAACGAAACCGTAGACGAGCGTTTTTCTTTTAAGCTTGATTTACGTTCGAGTTATCCCATTGATGGAATGCGTGTACCTAACCAGCAAGCTGCTCAAATTCTTAATACAGGCGATAAAGACTGGGGTGTTTCACTCGATAATAGCGGCGGTTTAGCCAACGCATCACAAGCGTTTGATACTCAAACATCAAACGCTGAATCAGAACACGTTGTCAACACAGCTACTCAGCCGTTTACACTGGATAAAGATATTGTTGTTTACTGGCGTCAAGTGCCTAACCTTCCCGGGAGCGTCGATTTAATTAGCTATAAAGGCGCAGATAAAAAACAGGGCACTTTTATGTTGACGATAACGCCCGGTGATGATTTAAAACCAGTATTAGGTCAGCGTGATTGGGTCTTTATTATCGACAAGTCTGGCTCGATGAGCGGTAAGTTTGCGACGTTAGTTGAAGGTGTGAGACAAGGATTAATGAGATTACCAGCTGGCGATCGTTTTAGAGTTATTACCTTCAATGATCACGCGCAAGATGTGTCAAATGGTTATCAACCTACAACGCAAGAATCGATTACACATGTGCTCAATGTGCTTGAGCAAGGAGGTGTCAGTGGCGGTACAAATCTGTATGCGGGCTTAAAGAAAGGGCTATTGTCATTGGATGCTGATCGCACTAGCGCAATTATGCTGGTGACTGACGGCGTTGCTAATGTGGGTGTTAAAGAAAAGAAACGTTTTTTAGCCTTGTTAGACAAACACGATGTGCGTCTATTTAGTTTCGTGATGGGCAATAGTGCAAACCGGCCATTACTCGAAGGAATGACGGCTCGCTCACATGGCTTTTACGCCAGTATTTCTAATAGCGATGACATCATGGGGAAAATACAGCTTGCTACTGATAAATTGGGTTATCAATCATTACGCGATATCGACATTGATATTAGTGGTGTCAAGGTGACTGACTTAACGTCTATTGATATGCCGTCTATCTATCGTGGACAGCAAATTAGTTTACTAGGGCATTATTACGGTGAAGGCAAAGCCAAACTTACATTATCAGGACTAATTGGTGATGAGAAAGTTAGCTATAAGACAATCGTAAATTTTTCACAACACAGCGATATTTACCCCGAATTAGCACGTTTGTGGGCATACAGTAAAATAAAGTCGTTAGAAGCATTATCTGATTACCTCGGCAATGATAGTGACAGTGAACAGGCGATCACTGATTTGTCGATGGCTTATTCAATTGTCACTAAACAAACATCACTGTTAGTCGTTGAAGACGAGGTGTTTAAACAACATGGTATTGAGCAAGTCAATAAGCTGCGTCGTGGGATTGAGAAAAAAGCGGCGTCAGCTCGTAAAGCAAATACACGACCATTAAATCATCGTGCGGACAAGCAGCAACCAATGTATAACAAATCTCGTCCGAGTAGTGGCGGAGGCGGTGGTAGTGTATCGGCTGTTATGGTACTGCTGTTATTGTCAATAATAGCGATAAGACGAAGAAGTACTATTGGTTATTAATAGTCATTATGATCTAAAAAGGCGACCTCGTGTCGCCTTTTCATTATTCGTTTGATGAGTGGTTATAGCACCGGATTGTTAACTTCTAATTGACTTAACGCGATCACTGCTTGTGTACGATTTCGTACATTGAGTTTTCTAAAAATAGCCGTAGCGTGCGCTTTAATCGTCGCTTCGGAAACTTCTAAATCATACGCAATTTGCTTATTGAGCAAACCCTCACCAAACATTTGCAATACTTTATATTGCTGAGGCGTTAACTCGGCGAGGCGATTGGCAAAATCACCGTCTTCTGAAATGTCTTCTTTTGATAAGTCTAAACCAGCAGGTAACCACGTTTCTCCTTGAAGAATTAAATCAAGCGCGGCAGCTAAATCTTCCATTGAGGTCGATTTAGGAATGAAACCACAGCTACCATAATGCATGGCTTTGGCAATAGTTTTGGTGTCTTCGTGGGCAGAAATAACAACAACTGGGATCGCAGGATAATGACTACGTAAATGGATTAGTGTCGAATAACCGTGCGAACCTGGCATTTGTAGATCTAAAATGATCAAATCCAGTTGGCTATTGTTATCTAGTGTTTGTTGTAAGGTGTCAGCAGATTCTGCTTCTAACCAAGTTGTATCGGGATAGGCGTTACCTAACGCTTGGCGTAATGCACTTCTAAAAAGTGGGTGATCGTCAGCAATGACTATATTAAAACGCTCAGACATAGGATATTCCTTATTATTATTTTACCTGAGTGTACAACGATGCATGAGCTAATATCAATTAAATCCCCCTTAGCCAAAAGTCTAATATGGGTAAACTTTAGCCGCTAGTATTGGTTTTGCGGCTAGTTTGCGATCCTACTAATAGCTTTTTACTGAGATTGTTTTATAATCCGCCGGAGTTAGTAAAAGATCATTAGGCACTTACATGTTAGATGTACCCGTAAAAACGGCATTAGATTATCCATTTCCTGCAAAACCTTTAGCCTTGTCTCAACAACGGACGACAGAACTAAAAGAAAATATTAAGCGAATGTTAGTAGAACAAAATGCTGTACTCGTTGCGCATTACTACACGGATCCAGAAATTCAGGCATTAGCAGAAGAAACAGGTGGTTGTGTTTCTGATTCATTAGAAATGGCGCGTTTTGGTGCGGAACACCCAGCCAAAAAGTTAATCGTAGCGGGCGTTAAGTTTATGGGTGAAACCTCGAAGATTCTTAGCCCAGAAAAAACCGTATTAATGCCGACGCTTGAAGCCACGTGTTCACTTGACGTTGGTTGTCCAATTGACGAGTTTAGTGCTTTTTGTGATCAACATCCTGATCGTACAGTTGTTGTTTATGCCAATACGTCGGCCGCTGTTAAAAAGCGAGCCGATTGGATAGTAACATCAAGTATTGCGTTAGAGATTGTTGAGCACCTAGATGATCAAGGCAAGAAGATTATCTGGGGGCCTGATCGCCACCTAGGTGGTTATATTCAACGTGAGACTGGCGCTGACATGTTGTTATGGCAAGGTGACTGTATTGTGCATGACGAATTTAAAACCAAAGCACTTATCGACATGAAAGCGGTTTATCCTGATGCACAAATTTTAGTTCACCCTGAATCGCCGCAAGAGATTGTTGAATTAGCAGATTCTGTTGGCTCAACTAGCCAGTTAATTCAAGCAGCTCAAGCGTCTGATAAAGAAACGTTCATCGTTGCAACTGACCGTGGTATTTTTTACAAAATGCAGCAACTTATGCCGACGAAAACTTTTATTGCAGCGCCTACAGCAGGTGAGGGTGCAACCTGTCGCTCTTGTGCAAATTGCCCATGGATGGCAATGAACGGGCTTGAAGCTATTGAAAATGCTTTAGCTACTGAAAATCCCGTTGAACATGAAATCTTTGTCGATGACTCATTACGGGAAGGAGCATTAATCCCATTACGCCGTATGTTAGATTTTGCAGCCGAGCTTAAAATGAAAGTTAAGGGCAACGCGTAATAAGTTTCAAAAGACGCAGGTCGATTAGTAACCACTTGATTAAACAAGCGTTGCTTTAATTAAGTGGTTCACATACACTAGCGCCATTGTTAGACAGCCTCTGTGTAACGTAGTGCTTGAGTAATCAAGTTACAAGAACGGTGAAGTGTCCGAGTGGACGCCAAAGGTTTTAGTGCACGCTCTGCGTGTTGCTTCGGCCTATACCCGAAAGTACTGAGTGTAATTTTTCAGTTTACTTTGAATCTCTTTAAACGGTGAAGTGTCCGAGTGGCCGAAGGAGCACGCCTGGAAAGTGTGTATACCGCAAGGTATCGAGGGTTCGAATCCCTCCTTCACCGCCATCTAGTGTTTTACATTCCTCTAACATTTGTTGTTAACGTAGTTAATTTATCTCATTGAAAAAAAACGCAAACTTACGTTAGAATATAATTCAATATTTCTATATATAGACGCTATCACATAAGGATATTTATGAAAGCAAAAGCAATGGAGTTGCACATTCTAGAAGTGACCGACCAAGGTCATGTCGTAAGGGATGAAAAAGCGATAGTAAAAGCATCAGATACCATTTCTTGTACTAATCAAGATTGTGATAGAACCCACTCTTTTATTCATGTCTTTCACAACATGCTAATTCGAAATAATACCACTAGCTTTGTGTGTAATGGTCATGTCCCCAAATCAGTAGTCCGCTGTACAAATACGTTAATGTTCGAGAAGTTAAAAGAAGATTGTATTAATAAATAAGCCTTATTTTAAAGGATTTCGCGTTCTTAAACATGACTAAAAGTAACTCATTTGGGATACCTATATAAAATGTAACTTAAATAGGTTACATGTGGTAAGTGTAACTTATTTGGGTTACTATCGTTGTCATTGCTCATCCTCATTTACACCGCCAAAAGGTCTTATAATGACAAATGTAGTGGATTCATCACTAATAGCTGTGCTAACTGGCGACATTGTTAAATCGCGTCAAATCAGTCAAGAAGGCTATGACGACCTGCTTTATAGCCTAAATAACGTATTATCTTATGTTAGTGAACAACATCTAGATAATGGCTTTCAACTAATGCGCGGCGATAGTTTCCAATTGGTTATTCATGATGCGGTCAATGCGTTTAAATATGCGCTGTTAATTCGATTGGCACTCAAAGAACGCGATGATGATTTTGATTGTCGGGTCAGTATCGGTCTTGGTAATAATGATGTTATTAGACACCAGATAGGAAACTCGACGGGAGACGCGTTTACTTTATCGGGCATGGGGTTAGATGAATTAAAGAATCGTTGTTTACAAATAACGTCTATCGATAATGGTTTTAATCAGCGTGTTGGTTTATTAGTTGATTATGCGGATCATCAACTGAGTCAGATCACCCAAAGGCAGGCAGCAATTGTTCAGTTAAAACTCCGCCGGCCTGAGCTTATTCAGCAGCAAATAGCCGATTTACTGAGTGCGCAGCGAGTATCTATTTCGCGATCATTGAAAACAGCACGTTTTGATTTACTGGAACAGAATATCAGTTACATTGAAACTCAAATAAAGGCATTAATACAATGAATGATTTATGGATGACATTTGCAATATTAGTAATAGTTCAGGTCTTTGTTCAGTACTATTGTCAACCTAGAAGTTGGTTAGAGAATCGACAAGAATATGGTCTGATGTCAACAAGTCTGATAAAACACAGTGTTGTTCAAGGCATAGCTGGTTGTTGTGTATTAGCATGGGTGACGTTAGATGTTTGGTCTTTGGTGTCACTATTTTTCTTGCTCGCATTATCCCATTGGTTAATTGATGCTCTGGTTTATCTCATGGGCTTTAGAGTAAGGGTGCTGTTAATCGCGCAAGCATTGCACTGCATTATATTATTGTTATTAACGGTTCATGTTCATGGCATTGAGCTCTTATCGATGAGCGAAGGTTTCATAAAAGCGATTGAGGCAAAGCATTTGGCTATTGTCATCGCCTATTTGTTAATCTTAAAGCCAACATCTAGCATGATTAGTGCGGTGTTAGTGAGGTATTCCCCAATTAATAGAGCAGACAATGACGGCCTTATTGCTGGTGGTGAAATAATTGGTTACTTAGAACGTTTACTTATTTTGACCTTTGTCATTAAGGGGCAGTTTGCTGTTATTGGGTTTATTTTGGCGGCTAAGTCGATATTTAGGTTTGGCGATCTCAATAATACAACGAATAGAAATCTTACTGAATATGTACTGCTTGGCTCTTTCTTATCAGTGACAATTACGTCATTTATTGGTCTTGCTGTATCGATTAAATAGGAAGCATTGGTTGATGCGTAAGGCGTTGTTTTGGCATAAAAAGACGTGAAAGTGCTATAAATAAACAATTTTCACTACTTTTGTCTTATTGCGTAATGACATGATATGATTTGTGCGAAAAAGTAGCAGCGATTATGTTTAATGGAGTGACAATGGCGCGCAATGATATAAAAGTCTTAGTAGTTGACGATGTACCAAATAATGTCAAAGTTTTGCTGAACATTTTGAAAGAAGAAGGTGTGTCGTTGTCGTTTTCATTTAGTGGAAATGACGCTGTTAAAATGACTGAGCACGAGGCGTTTGATCTAATATTACTTGATATTATGATGCCTAATATGAGTGGGTTTGAAGCCTGTAAAGCGATTAAGTGCAACGTCAAAAATAAAGACACTCCAATCATATTTATATCAGCACGTACTGACGTCGAATCCATTTCTAAAGGGTTTGAGTTGGGAGGTGTTGATTACATTGTTAAACCGTTTCATCCTGATGAAATTATCGCCCGCGTTAATACACATTTGGATTTATCCCATGCTAAAAAGCAGTTAGCTGCAACCCTTGTTCATGAAAATCAAAAGTCCGGTTTAAAGCAGAAACGATTGCTCGATGAAATTGAGCAATCACAACGTGAAATGATTTACGTATTGATGGAAATGATGGAGATGACCTCAGACGAAACGGGTCAGCACATTCGCAGAGTTGCTGATTGTGCTAAGTTACTTGCACATTATTCGTCGCAACTTGATTCTGATGACGAAAGTATTATTTTTCACGCAGCCCCCATGCATGATATCGGTAAGATTGCTATTCCAACTGAGATTTTACATAAACCAGCTAAGTTAACGCCTGAAGAGTTTGAGGTGATGAAAACTCACACGACTAAAGCGTTAGATTTTTTTCCTAATACAAAGCGTCGTTTACTGAATGCTGCGGCAATTATTGCTGTTCAACATCATGAAAAATGGGATGGAAGCGGTTACCCCAAAGGATTAAAAGGTGAAGAGATTCATGTTTATGGACGGATCGTCGCACTTGCAGATGTATTTGATGCATTAACGCATAAGCGAAAATATAAGTCAGCATGGAGTGTTGACGATGCGCTAGACTATATAAAGTCTGAACGTGGTGTGCATTTTGATCCTAAGTTAGTCGATATACTTTTTAGTAATCTTAATGAGTTTTTAGCCATTATTGACAGCACTGAGTTCTATGAGCTTTAGGCTGATATTATTAATCTTTTTCATGATCAGTACTTACTCACTAGAGGTAAGTGCTGGCAATCGTGTAGTAGCACCGTTTAAAGTATTACTTACACCGCAAGAAAAAGCATGGATTGCTAAGAACCCAAAACTTATTGTAAGAACATCGAGTAATTGGCCGCCCTTTGAATACAAAGGAATCAATGGTAGTCCTGCTGGGAGTACCATTGATATGTTGAGCGTTATCGCTGAACGTACTGGGCTTAATATTGTGCCTCAAATGGGTCACTGGCCTGATAGTCTTCGTGCATTTAAAGATGGAAAGGTCGACCTTTTGGTCGGTGTCAAATATCTTAATACTCGTGAAGAATTTGGTCTCTATTCCGATAGTTATACGGAAGTTCTGGATTATTTTTTCGCTCATGAATCATTAAGAGACGTACCATTTGAGCAGTTAACCCATAAACGCATTGCCGTTCCTAAAGCTTACGCAACTCAGCAATTTATTCGGCATAATTTTCCAACACTTGAGATGGTAGAAGTAGACAGTCTCTACGACGCTATCGATAAGGTCATAGAAGGAAAAGCTGAGCTTATCTTCAATAATTATCAAACAGTTTCTTATATTTTGCACCAAGAGAGCATCACCGAAATCGTCCCTATAAAATCGATGCGTCACACAGGTAAGAGTCCGATACACCTATTAATTAGAAAAGATGCGCCCATATTAAAAAGTATTATTAATAAAGGACTAACTAGCATCACATTGGCTGAAAAAGAGAGATTTACGCAAGCTCATATGGGGCTTGCAACAAGTCTCAGTACTGACCGAGTTAGTGATAATAAATTAGTATTAAGCGCACAAGAAAAAGAGTATTTGATTGCAAACCCAACGATAACCTTGACAGGCGATCCCCATTGGCTTCCCTATGAAGGTATTGATAGTCATGGAAATTACATTGGTATTGTCGCAGATATTTTAGACATTTTTGAAAAACGCCTTGGTATTTCGATCGAAAGAAATATCGGGGCTACGTGGCAAGATTCAGTCTCATTATTTCAACGCAAAGAAGTTGATCTCATCTCTGAAACATTTGATTCTAATATTACTGATAAATCGTTATATTCTAACGTGTATTTATCAAGCCCTATCGTGGTTGTCATGCGTGATGATCAGCGTTATGTGAGTGACTTACAGTCAATTTCACATCTTAAAATGGCTTTGATCCGTGATTATGGGTATACCAAGCAAATATCAAATACTTTCCCAGAACATCAATTTACCAAAATAAACTCAATTGAAGACGGTCTGACAGCTGTTGCAACTGGCAGAGTCGATGTGTTGTTTGCCACATTGGCACAAGCAAGTTATCACATTGCCAATATGGGAATAAATAACGTAAGAATTGTCGGAGACACCCCCTTTAAGACGGAATTGGCATTTGGTGCACACGAAGACAATAAGATTCTTATTTCTATTTTTAATAAGACGCTAAATTCAATTTCTAGTGTTGAAAAACAAGCGATTATTAATCGATGGAGTAAAGATAAATTTGTATCCCACGTCGACTATGTGTCGATTGTTGTCATTATATTAGGCGCGCTTTTACTTATCACGATTATTGTTTGGTGGTATCAACGATTAATTAGTGAAATTAGGGCACGCCAGGAAGCTCAGTCGCATTATAAAGCGTTACTCAATTTATTGCCGACA
This sequence comes from Gammaproteobacteria bacterium MedPE, assembly GCA_001874365.1. Classification (GTDB taxonomy): domain Bacteria; phylum Pseudomonadota; class Gammaproteobacteria; order Enterobacterales; family Psychrobiaceae; genus Psychrobium. The sequence goes on from MPDF01000012.1 coordinate 33,588, forward strand.
CAAGTTATGATCATTGATCAGAATGGACTCATTAAAAGTGTTAATGCTCAAGTATTAAGAGATTATGACGTTAAAGACACAGTGTTTTACGACGCACCATTTACAGATCTTTTACATACAAGTCGTTCTTTTGATTATTTTACAAAGCAAATAAAAAGTAGTGGATTCGAGCAAGTCATCACAGAGTTTTGTTGGCAAGACAAAATTAATTCTATGATGTTATCAATGCTCGAAATTAGCTATGACAATAAACCTGCGTACCTCGCGCTCGCTGTCGATATTACGGAACGAATAACGATGGAGAAGATGATTATTGAAGCCAAAAATACGGCAATAGAAGCAAATAATGCTAAGACATCGTTTCTCGCTAATATGAGCCATGAGATCCGTACTCCGATGAATGCCATCATAGGGTTTACAGAGTTATTGTTTAATGAAGTACGTGACCCCAAAATGGTCTCTTATATAAAGACAATACGGAGTGCCGGTAACTCTCTGTTATTACTTATTAATGATATTTTAGATCTCTCTAAGATTGAATCGGGGAAGTTGCATATTCAACACAGTGCGGTAGACATTTATAATATGATTGAGGATATCGAGCAAGTCTTTGATGTTGAGGTGCAGAAGAAATTACTAAGCTTTGAAGTCAAGATCGCGGATGACGTTCCCGCTATTGTTATGTTAGATGAGGCGCGATTACGTCAAGTCTTATTTAATCTGATTGGTAATGCGGTGAAATTTACTCATCAAGGTGGAATTTCACTAACAATTAACGCCGTCACAGATGGTATTGATTGTGTGGCACTTACTTTTTCAATTAAAGATACAGGGATAGGTATAAGTGAAGCATACCAAGAAAGTATATTTAATAGCTTTGTTCAGCCAAAGCATCAAGATGTAGCGCAATACGGAGGCAGCGGGCTAGGATTAGCTATCAGTAAACGCTTAATCAATTTAATGCACGGAGAGCTAACCCTTGATAGCACGGAAGGATGCGGTTCTGTGTTTTCGTTTTCATTGCCTAAAATCGATGTCGTAGGGCTATCGGCAAGTAATCATCTTACGTTAAATCGTAACAATGATGTGGTTAACTTTAATGGTTTAACAGTGCTAATTGCCGATGATGTTGAAGATAATCGCCACTTACTGGAACAATTACTTCCTAATTGGGGGCTTAATGTATTTGCTGTGTCTAATGGATTAGAAGCAGTTGAAAGTGTCAAGGAACGTCGTTTCGATCTTGCCTTACTGGACATTCGAATGCCTAAAATGAATGGCTATGACGCAGCGAAAAAGATTAGAGAAATTAATCCATCATTACCGATTATCGCGATTACCGCGTCTGTAATGAGTGACGAAGAAGAAATTAATAGGCGTCATCATTTTGATGGTTATTTGCGTAAGCCTGTTTTGCAAAAGCACGTCATTAATGAATTAAAACGCCATTTGCCTTTCGTCAACCATAAAGAGAAAAACGTTCCATCATTGAATGAAGAGCTTTTATTAACAACGGAACTTATGTCATATCTTCAAACTAATTATCTAGCATCATGTGAGAATTTATTGACGAATAATAACATTGATGAATTTTCGACATTTATTGCTAAAGTTCGTCAAGTTTCAATTGAACACGAGAGTGCGTCTTTGAAGAATTTCACTGCGCAATGGCAGATGGCCGTTGATTGCCTTGATGTATTGGAGATTCAACAATTTACACAAAGGTTAATAATGTCTCTTAAGTGATCATTAAGTTTCATTGATTGAGTTCATAATGTTTCAAAATCAATAAATTTGTGATTTAATCTAATCGTTTAGTGCGTTCAATTGTTTTTTTGTACTACTTTAGTGTTGTATTTGTTCTTAAGAGATTAATGGAATATACCTTGTTCATTACATTAGCCGTACTCTGTCTTTGTGCTTTTTTTGGAAAGCATGTCATTAATTTACCACGCAATTTGTGGCTGCTTTTCTTTGCCCAGCCACTGGCGATGTGTGCGACATCATTAATGGTCTTAGTGAGTGGCATTTTAGGACAGCATTTAGCGCCTGATCCTGAAATCGCAACGTTGCCAATTTCTACGTTGATTATTGGCGTAGCCATTGCCGTTATTCCTGCCAATCGTCTTACAAATCGCGTGGGTCGTCGAACCAGTCTACTTATTGGATTATCTATTGCGGTGGTTGGTGCATTAGTATCAGCAGGCGCTGCCTATTATCTGTCATTTTGGCTACTTGTTGCCGGAAGTATTCTGCTTGGCTTTAGTATGTCATTTGTTGCGCAAATGAGATTTTGCGCCTTAGAAAGTGTTGATGAAAAAGATAATGCAACGGCATTGTCTGTGTTGATGGTTGGTGGCATTTTTGCGGCTATGTTGGGGCCTGAGCTTGCAGTGGCTGGTAAAGATTGGATAGATTCAACGCATGGTTTTGTCGGATCCTTTGTTGGACTTGCAGGCTTAATTCTCTTGAGCATGATGGCTATTACTCAGATTACGCCGACTCAAGTGAAGGAAAACGCTGTTGAGGGAGATCCTCGTTCTCTTATTGATATTTGCCGTCAACCAATATTTCTCGTTGCGCTTGCTAGTGCCGCTATTGGTTATGGCGTGATGAGCTATGTGATGACTGCAACGCCTTTAAGTATGCATGTACTTGATGGTCATACGCTTGAGCAAACCAAATGGGTAGTGCAAAGTCATATTATTGCGATGTATTTGCCGTCACTATTTTCGGCTTGGATAATTCGTAAAGTAGGGCTTTTGAACGTGATGCTTATTGGTACTCTATGTTACTTAGCCGTCGCGCTCTTTGCTTATCTTGGCCATAGCGTAATGCATTACTGGTGGGTAATGGTATTGCTCGGAATTGGATGGAACTTTCTATTTTCTAGTGGCACGCTGTTATTGCCAAAATCTTACGAGAGTCACGAACGTCTTCGTGTACAAGCTATCAATGATTTCAGTATTTTCTGTACGCAGGCATTAGTGTCGCTGTTGGCGGGCGTTATTTTATTTAACTTCGGTTGGATTACGTTAATTACCGCGAGTTTACCTTTCATTGTTTTCATGTTGTTAGTGGTGATTCTCGCTAATAAATCGTCTTCTGTGACTAAAAAAATAGGATGTTAACTTGATTAACGCGACATCAAATAGAAACATCTTAAAGCTTATTAAGTACGGGCCTATAACCGTTGTTGTATTGTTTTCTGCGGTCATGATTATGTTATTAATCAAAGAGAATAAGGCAGCGCTCGAGCGGGATATAGTGAGATTATCGAATAACGCCATTAGCCAACAACGTCTGTTACTAAAAAATCAAATTGATGCATTGTCTAATCATACTTCCTTTGAAAAGAATACCGCAACAGAGCAACTTCAAAATGACATACGAGAGCGCGTATTAGAAGCGCATGCGATTGCGACAGGTATTTATCGCAGTAATCAATCGTTACCAAAGTTTGAAATTGGCACTCGAATTAAAGACGCGCTGCGTAATGTACGCTTTTTAGAAGGGCGGGGGTATTTCTTTGCAACATCGCTTGATGGCGTCAGTGAATTATTGCCTATTCAACCTGACTTAGAAGGCACTTCGATTAACGATATGACCGATGTGAAGGGCACTAAGATTGTCAAAGACATGGTTGCACTAATGAAAGAGCGCGATGAGACTTTTTATCATTGGTGGTTTCAAAAGCCCGACTCTGATACTCGGCCTTACTTTAAAGTTGGTTTCCTCAAGCGTTTTGAACCGCTTGATTGGTATTTAGGAACCGGCGAATACCTGGTGGACTTTGAAACGCAATTACAAAATAAGATGCTGGCTAGATTGCAGTTAAATCGTTCTAATTTGACGTTTGATTATTTTATTGTCAATGACGCTCTACATTACATTTCTCATAACGATCCCGCGATGATCGGTCAAACAACGACAAGTGAAGTACTTCATGTAAAACAACGACACTCACTAGCGTTGGAGGGAGAGTTTATTGATTCTTCTCATTCCTTCATCGGTGATAATGGATTATTAACCGGAAAAATTACCTATGCGCGTCATAACCCTGATTGGCATTGGACACTAGTTGGCTCTATTGATTTAGAAGCCGTTAACCAATATTTTGTTGATCATAAACGAGATTTAGAAGTCAAGAATGAAGAAACCCTCCTTAAAATTTTGTTACTTAGCACTGTCTTAAGCTTGATGCTGGTGGCCGTGTGTTTTGTGATCTCTCGTAATACAGCTAAACGGTTTAAGCGTTATGAATCTAAGATTTTACGCCACGTTAATCAGCTAAATGATAATAAAGAACAATTACGTTTCTTAGCGAACCATGATCCGCTCACCAAGTTGCGAAATCGCCGTGAGTTAGAGTCTTCCATTGAAGCTGATATTACTTTATGCCTTGAGAGTGATACGCAATTGGCGGTGATGTTTTTTGATTTAGATGATTTTAAAAAGATTAATGACCATTATGGTCATGCGACTGGCGATACGTTGCTGTCGGTTCTCGGCGAAAGCTTTAGTGAATTATTAGGACCTAAAGACAACGTGTTTAGGTTTGGTGGTGATGAATTCATTTTTTGTTTTCCCTTGCTGACAAATTATGAACACGCTAAAGAAAAGGTTTTAGCTATTCAACAAGTGTTTTCCAAAGAAATTGATATATTTAACAATAAACTTCATGTTAACGGAAGCATTGGTATTTCAATGTATCCACATGATGGACTTGAAGCGAGTGAATTAATTCGCAAGGCAGATTTGGTGCTTTACAAGTCAAAAGCTCAGCAAAAAGGCCAATTCTTATTCTACGAACAATCGCTGCATTTAGAATTAGAGCGAGCACTATTAATCGAGACTAAGCTTAGAACCGCGCTTGCTAATAATGAACTGTCATTGGTTTATCAGCCTCAGATTTGCGCCACAAGTGGCCAAATCATGGGGGTTGAAGCATTAATTCGTTGGCACAATAGTGAGCTTGGCTTTATTGCGCCAGACGAGTTTATTAAAGTCGCAGAAAATGTTGGTTTGATAGATGCCATTGGCGATTTTGTAATAGAACAAACGTGTCACGATATTGCGCTGTATAACCATAACAATGCGAGTCCTATTACAGTGTCAGTTAATGTTTCGCCGGCGCAGTTAATTAACGAAGAGTTCGTCGCAAAAATTTGTGCTGTTACTAAGAAACACCAATTATCTAATGCTTACGTGACGATCGAGATTACTGAAAATGTTTTGATTTCAGAAATGGCGCGCTCTAAAGCAGTAATTGAAGCATTACGGGATCGTGGTTTTGATGTTTCATTAGATGATTTTGGCACCGGCTATTCGTCGCTAAGTTATCTAACTCAGTTATCAATCAGTGAATTAAAAATTGATCGTTCTTTTATTATGAAGTGTTTATCATCTGAGCAAAGTCTGTCGTTAGTACGTTCGATAATTTTAATCGCTCAGTCAGGTCATATGAGCACGGTAGCTGAAGGTGTGGAAACTATTGAGCAATACGAGAAGTTACGTGAGTTAGGCTGCGATATTATTCAAGGCTACTATTTTAGTAAGCCGTTACCATTTATGCAGCTTTGTGAGCAATATGCGCCAGACATTGAATTAGCCGTACTTAGTGAAAGTGACGCGCTTTAGGATTAAGTTTATCTAATAAATGCGATAAGTCGGTGAGTTTGCCCGCAATGATATGGCAAACATCACCTTCACGCTCCAAAATTCCCTGAACCTTCAAAATACGTGATGTTAAAAAGGCTTGTTTTTGTGCATGGGCCGTTGCTTGCCAAACAATAACATTACTTGAGCCTGTGTGATCTTCTAGTGTTACAAAAGTAACACCAGACGCTGTGCCAGGAGACTGCCTACCTGTGACAACACCAATAACAGTGACAGGCTTTTGGTGGGGAATATTTATAAGGTGCTGTACTTGTGTAAAACGTCCTAACTGATTATGACGTTGAAGTAGGGCGATAGGATGATGTTGTAAACTGAGTCCAAGGGTTTGATAATCTTCGATCAGGTTATCTTGGTCATCAGGACGTGTTATATACGCTGGTTGCTGTACTTTATCATGCACACTTGGCGCTAACGGCCTAAACAGTGGTAAATCATATAAGTCATCCATCATTAGCCATCGCAGTACGTATCTGTTATCTCCAAAACTATGTAATGCTCCACTACTTGCCAACGCATTAAGATCTTTTTGAGTGACAGTATGTTGCTCGTAACCCAACCCTTTAATATCACTGAGTTTTTGGTAACCGGCTGTTGGCCGTTGGGCAATAACAGTATCAGCAGCCTGACGACTAAGCCCCTTTATTTGACGCAAACCTAAACGCAGGGCAAATGGTTGTTGTTTCGAATCTATGGTTTTAATTGGTTCAAGCGTATGATCGTAATTGGAGGCGTTAATGTCAACGTCGTATATCGTCACTGCATGCCTTGTAGCATCTTGCACAAGCTGCGCTGGTGAATAAAACCCCATCGGGTAGCTATTGAGTAACGCACAATAAAATACACTAGGATAATAATACTTTAACCACGCAGAGACATAAGCAAGCACAGCAAAACTCGCCGAGTGGGACTCAGGAAAACCGTATTCTCCAAAGCCACAAATTTGTTTAAAAATACGCTCAGCGAACTCGGCACTATAACCACGCTCACTCATGCCGTTTAATAGCTTCTCTTTAAATGGGTAGAGTTTGCCGTTACGCTGCCATTTTGCCATGGCTCGGCGTAATTGATCCGCTTCACCGCCACTAAAACCGGCGGCGACCATGGCTAGTTTTATGACTTGTTCTTGAAAAATTGGCACACCTAAGGTGCGTTCTAATACGGCTTTAACAGCCTCTGATGGATAGCTAATAGGTTCTATACCATCACGACGTTTTAAATAAGGATGCACCATATCACCTTGAATAGGTCCTGGTCTTACGATTGCTATTTGCACTACTAAGTCATAATAGCACTGTGGCTTTAATCGCGGCAGCATACTCATTTGTGCTCGCGATTCTATTTGAAAAATGCCAACGGTGTCAGCACGAGAAATTGTTGAAAACACTTGCGGATCATCACCATACCGAGTGATATCCGCGATAGTGTAATCATGCCCGTAATATTTATTGAGCATCGTAAAGCTTTTCGCAATGGCGCTAAGCATACCAAGGGCGAGCACATCAACTTTGAGTAAACCTAAGGTTTGTAAGTCTTCTTTATCCCATTGGATCACGGTGCGATCAACCATAGCGGCATTTTCAACGGGGACAAGTTCATGCAGTGGCCCAGATGAAATAACAAAGCCGCCGACGTGCTGCGATAAATGGCGCGGAAAGCCTAGAATTTCATGAACTAAATCAACAAAGTGCTGAGCAAGGGGAGTAGATAAATCAAGCCCATGCTGACTGAGCTGTTCATACCAAGGCGTTGTTTGGTCACGGCGGTTTAGATTTTTTATGAAATAATCAAGTTGGGTTTCACAGAGGCCAAGGGCTTTTCCTACATCACGAATCGCACTTTTAAGACGATAAGTAATGACCGTTGCGGCGAGCGCTGCACGTTTTCGACCATATTTTTGATAGATGTACTGAAAAACCTCTTCACGACGCTGATGCTCAAAATCGACATCGATGTCTGGCGGCTCATTACGCTCTTTAGAAATAAAGCGCTCGAACAATACAGATATCTGCTGTGGGTCAACGGCAGTGATCTCTAAGCAATAACAAACAATGGAATTAGCCGCAGAGCCACGACCTTGATATAAGATACCTTCGCGTTTAGCAAACTGAACAATGTCATACACGGTTAAAAAAAAGTATTGATACGATTGTTCACTTATCAGTGATAGCTCTTTGTCGATAGTTGCTTGAATATGTTCATCAACGCCCGCTGGAAAACGTTTTTCAATGCCTTTAGCCACCAATAAACGGAGATACGAATCAGCTGAGTGTTTTGAAGGTAGCACTTCACTGGGATACTCATAACGCAGTTGTGATAACTCGAAATGGCAACGGTTAGCCAGTTTTGAAGCATTAATCAAATATTCGCTTTGATGGAGTTTAACAAGCTGATGCAGTGGCCTAAGGGCGTATTCACTATTAGAAAGCGCATTGCTACCAAGAGATTGTATGTCACAGCCCGCCTTGATGGCATGTAGAGTATGTTGCAACGCTAAGCGCTTCTTGCTGTGCATTAGTACGCCGCCACAGGCGACAACATCTAGCTGATGTGTTTTCGCTAAACTGACGCAATGACGATGATAATGAGCTTCTCCCATCGTGAGGTAACATGTTAATCCGATATGCAAGCGATCGCGATGGTACTTTACTAACCACGTTAACCAGTGTTCATCACTTTTAGGGTTACCGCTTGGGATAAAAAGTAGCAATGCACGTTTTAACGACATCAGATCCCACGTTGATAACTCATAATGGCCTTTACTCGCTCGGCGGCGACTATTACTGATAATACGGCACAGTTCGCCATAAGCAGCACGGTCGGGACACAACACGACAACCTTCAAATCTCCTAGCCGAAACATGGCACCAACAATGAGCTTAATATTGAGTTTATTGTCTTTTATTTCACTATAAGCACGTACCACACCAGCTACTGAACATTCATCGGTAATAGCAATGGCGTCATAACCATAAAACGCCGCTTGAGTGACAAGCTCTTGCGGCTGAGAGGCTCCCGTTAAAAATGAAAAGTTACTCTGGCAAAATAGTTCGCTATAACTCATTGCATATCATCCGAAATAACCATGTAAAAACCACTGTCCATTGGGAATTTGAAAAACCCAACACCACTGCTGCTGGCTGTTTTTGGCAATATAATAATCACGTGTTACGGGATTTTTTTGCCACCAATGGCTACATAATCGTTCTGGCCCTTGAAAGATACTGACCGCCATTGTTAATGGCTCAGGTTTATCCAATAAATAACTTGGACGCAAGCCACCACGAACCCGTTCGGTAATACTCGATAGCTCAACCGCCTCACAACGACTCTGAGGCGTTGATACCGTAAGGCCATTAACTACTTCCGGTAAATGACTGCTGTGATAATCAAGTTGAGTCACATTATCTTCACCTAATTTAGCGTGTAACAAGCTCAGTAACTGCGCTTTGGATAAACGTTGCCGCTTAGCGCCATGACTCGCTTGAGATAGTAAATCTTCACTGATAGTTATTTTACTACTGATGTCATGGCAATTAACTTCAAGCGCAATCACGGGCGCGATTAACTCGACACGCTCTAGTTGCAGTTGTGTTAATGTCTGCCATGCCGCTGCTGATTGCTCTCCTTGGCTACTATAAACAGTGACGATCAGCGCAGGTTTATCACGTAGCTCTAGTGTTATTTCTATCGATAAAGCTAATTTATCTCTAACACGTAAATAATGAGATAGTTCGTCTAGTATCTTATGTAATACAGGTGTCAAATGAACTGTCGTGTGAAGTTCATAGTTGAGATCGCGATAAAAACAGAAGGGGGTTTGCGGCAAGTAAAAGTCGATAACCAACGGAATGTCTCCTTTGATTTGACTAATGTATGTTAAAAAATCACTATCAAAACGAAGTGCTAGTTGTGCCATAGGCAAATCGAGCAATGCACCAACACTACTAATGCCGATGGCTAACAGCTGCTCAATGATTTTTTCACTGGCGTTAAGCGCATTAATAGGGGTCTTTGATAACCATTGATCGATAAGACGCTTATCATCACTGATTTGTGTTTGTGACAATGTTAGTGTGCTGGCAATAAGCCTAGCTGCTTGAGGACTAAACGCTGTTGCCCCGCGATAACTGACCTGTAAATTATTCAACCACGCTTGAACGCGTTGCCAACAACCTGCTAGATCATCATAGAGTACGAACATTGGGCTCAAGCGTAGTAAAAGTCCATGAGGTGGCATCAGCGCAATATCCGCAATGACTTGATATGCTGACTGTGTCATTTGTTCTAACAGTTTATTCGTGAGTTTCTCGTCGTAGTTAATCACTTGCATCTGCTGGCTAAGTGAAATAGCACGTCCTAAACCAAAACCAAGTTGAACACCGCAATCAATTGCGGCTTGATTCGCTTGTACGACCGCATTATGTTGGCCATTAACAACGATTAGTGGTATTTGTTGTTCACACAACTTGTCACCAACACTATCGAGTTGTAATTGTGGAAAGTCGACGTATAACCACAACATTAGCTGACTCGTCGCTTAGCTAGTGTAATAACATTGTCGTAGGTTCTGTGAGTAACGAGATCTGGCCATTGCTGACTCATATCAAGCGTAAACATCGGCTGTGGCCAATGGCCTTGCTGCTTCTTTATCGTAATATCTAATCCGTTATCACTTGGCATCAGTGCAAGTGTTAAATTAACCGGCAGGGCATTAAGTTGGTTTGGAGGGCGAATAACGATCAAACGGGATCCGCCTGCTTTTGCGGCGAGTTTCAGGCGTTTAATTTGGCAACTACTAAATTGTTGTTGCCATAACACCACTGTGCTGACACAACCACTGTGTAAACTTTGTTCAGCACTCCATAACTGTTGGCTATCATCATTGGTATTTATCATCACTGCTGCACTAGGCTCAATGTCATTAAAAGCAAGCATTTGACTATTAATGATACTAGGGGCGTTAATGAACATAATGAGTTGCTGTGTTGTTGTCATGGCTGATAGAAAAGGGGCAAGTAAGCGCAATTCACCAATGCCATTGGCAGTCTGTAATTCAATAACACCATATTGAGGCCAACCCCCGCTTAGCTTTTCATCCAATAGCAAATAACTTGTTGAACAAAAATCATCAACGAGCTGTTGCTGATTTCCTAACCAAATTTTACGACCATCAATGAGGCCTGCTAATTTTGTATTCATGAACATGTCCTCACAAATAACCTTTTTTATACAAATTAATAAATACTGTTTAAATATACAGTACATTAATTTAAAAAAAGAGCAAATAAGAATTTCCTATTGTTCGGAGAAATGATGTTGCTGTCTTTGAATGAAAAATATTGAGTCTGCCTAATGTCGCTGTTAGTATGCGCTGCCGCATGAGGTGGAATCGTTCCTCAGTGTGGCAAAGACATTCCTTTATTAATCTAATTGGTAACCGCAATGAATTTGTCAAAACACACCACCGCTGTATCTATCAGCACTAAAGTTTCACTACTAGCATTAGCAATGTCGAGCGCAATGGGCGTTCAAGCTGCACCAGAAGAAAAACCAACTGCCACTAAAAATGATGTAGAACGCATTATGGTGACAGCACGTAAGCGTAGTGAATCATTACAAGAAACGCCGACAGCTATTACTGTTATTGACAGCGGATTATTAGATGACAACAACGTCTCAAACTTAGATGATGTTGGAAAATATGTGCCTAACTTAAATATTTCACGTTTTGGTGCTGGTAACACAGCTCACGCATCAGTGTTTATTCGCGGTATCGGGTTACAAGACCATATCATCACTACCGATCCTGGTGTGGGTGTTTATGTTGATGGTGTTTATTTAGGTCGCCAAATGGGAGCCAATTTATCATTGCCGAATATTGCTAGCGTTGAAGTATTACGTGGACCTCAGGGAACCTTGTATGGCCGTAATACGTTAGGCGGTGCAATTAATGTAATTACAAAGCAACCTGGCGATGAAAATGTATTCAACATCAGTGCTAAAGCTGGCTCACGTGGCCGCGTTGAAACAACGGCTTACTATAACAACGAACTAACTGATGCATGGAGCGTTTCAGCGAGTGGCGCTTATAAAAAACGTGACGGTGTAGGTACGGCTATCAATCTTGATAACCCAGAACGTGAAATTGGTGAAGAAAATGAATTTAGTGGGCGTATTGCTACTAAATTCCAGGCGTCAGAAGATCTCTCTTTTGTATTTGCCGTTGATACCGTAGATAACAAATCAGGACAAAGTCCGTATACGATTGAAATGACTGACGCATTAGATGCTAACGACCCTTTCAATGGTGATTTTCCACTACTTAACGAATCTTTATTACCCGCTAATCCTGATGATTTAGGCACTGCAGTCGCTGGCTTAGAATCAACAGAAGCATCGGGTTGGGGCGCAGCGCTGACAACAAACTGGTCCATCAATGAACAATATGATGCGAAATTTATTATCAGTAAACGTCACTCTGATTACGAAGGTGGTTTAGATGATGATGGTACTGTATTACATCTGTCTGAATTTCCTGAAGAAGGTGGTGCCGATCAAGAGTCTGTTGAATTACAATTAAATGGTACATTCGACAACATGGACTTCGTGTCTGGTCTGTATTATTTCACTGAAGATGGATACACAAAATCAGGCCCTTGGACCTTTAGCCCATGGAATACCCCAAACGGCAAACTAACCAATGGCGATGATTCATTTGGTGATTACGGTTACTTTGATTTAAACCAAGTAACAACGTCATATGCCGCTTATTTTAATATGTCATACAGCTTGACTGAACGTCTAGATATTGGTGGCGGTTTACGTTATTCAAGCGATGAGAAAAAAGCGAATGCAATGTTCCCAAGCTTTGCCGAACGCAAATTTGTTGAAGCAGACTTTAGCGAAGTAACTTGGGATGTAAACGCAGCTTATCGATTAGATAGCGGTCACAATGTTTATGCAACGATTCAAAAGGGTTATCAAACAGGCGGATTCCCACCTCGTCCATTTGGCGGCGCAGCGCAGTTTGTCGCCTTTGACGAAACAACAGCCATTAACTATGAAGTCGGTTTTAAAGGACAAGTTCTTGATAACCTAACGTTAATGACAGCTGCGTTCTACACTAAGTACAGCGATCTAGCATTACCGTATAGCGATCCAACAGCAGGCGGTGGCTTTGTAACCATCATTGAAAATGCTGGTGAATCAGAAGCTAAAGGTATTGAAATTGAAGCAACACTTAATGTTACTGATGACTTTGATATTCGCGCTGCATTTGGTTATTTGGATGCTGAAATATCACAAATTGACGATGGCGTAACAGGCATTGAACTTGGCGCAACACCAGCATTAACACCAAAATATACAGCAACATTAGCTGCCTCTTATTATGTTGAACTTGATTCAGGTGCTTCGTTAGCTTTTAACGCGGATTACTCTTATCGTTCAAGCATGCAAGGGCAATCATCAAACAACCCAACAGAAGAAATTTCATCGCGAGATTTAGCTGGGTTTAATGTTAAATATCAACCTGCCGATGCTCTGTGGTCACTTAGCCTATATGGTGAAAACGTATTTAATGAAGTGTACGATCAAGGTCGCTTACAACAAGCTGGCTTTGTTGGAATCGTTCGCAGTAATGATCGCAGCGAATTTGGCTTGCGTTATACCCATGATTTTGAGCTGTAAGCTTTTAAAATCAACCTAGCTAATACAATGAAGATCCAAT
>MPDF01000120.1 GCA_001874365.1 Gammaproteobacteria bacterium MedPE
ACATGACTATTGGTCGCAGGGATGTTTCTAACTTGATCTGCATGTTTTATTTCAATTTGTACTGAAATTGACGGGAAGACTTTGATTGGAACATTAGAAATGCTGAGACCTGTTGACTCATCTAATGAATCGCGAATTTGAAGGGCAATGTTTTGAGTTTCGTTCTTAAGGAAGATTGGTAAATGGACGCTAAATAGGCTTGTTACGCGATGATACTCATGCGCACCTACTAAAAGCGCTGTCACGATAATGACAGCGCTTGCAATCACATTAGACTTCATAATTCACCCGCGGATAAAAGGCTAGGACCCTTTTAAAATTTCCCCTAGTCAATTAAATGTAGTCTAAATTACTTAAATTTCAATTTTATCTAGTAAATTTTGACCTCAACTTTATTAAAACTGTCGTTGGATTTTTAAATTTAAATTGGTGAGCCAGGTGGTAATTTTGCTGGCATTGCAATTACACGGTATTTGTCATCTGCTAAGCCAAGTCTTAACTGACTTCCTAACCAGTGATAGTGACGTTTAAGCGGCGAGTTTTGGCGTTTCCCTTTTTTCATCAACCAACGTTGCAGTGTATCAAGTTGCGTCGCTAACATTTGCTGAGACTCACTCGACAAATTATCACTATGCTTAAGCGCTAGTAATTGCTCTATAACGACGGCGTTAGTGCGCTGAGTCGTTAGCCATAACAAGCCATCACCTTCAAAGTCGTCACTCATTTTGATTGTCTTTTCAATGAGTTGATCAATAACATTTGCCAAAGACAACTGCTCATTATCTAGAGCGCTCTGCATGACTAATCTATTGACACGAGCACTGTTAAGTAATGTTTTTAATGTATGACGCGCACTTGCTTCTCCGAGCGCCAAAGGATCAAACTGACGCCCTAATTGCGAACTGCTACTTTCACGAGAGTTATAAGTACCGTAGGATTTTGCGGGCAACTTATTGAGTAGCGCTTCAGGAAATACCAAATAACGGCTGTCTAAAGTACTTAAAACACTATTTAGTGCGTGGCGCTGCCATGTCACTGCCACAGGCTGTTGTAGTAGTGATTCATCGCGTAGTGCATAGTTAAAGTCAACACCAGCGATAATTTTGTTAGCCGCAGTCACTTGGAAACGATGTAACAAATAAATAGGCACTAATGCCTCACGTAAATCTGAGTGCGCTTGGGACTCATCCAAAATAGTCACATCTAATTTTGACAATGCTTTATCTCGAATAGTCATTAGACGCGTTAATTCTTGGTCTGCAAACTGACCATTATCCCAAAGGTGTGCCCAAGGGTTTGAACCTGCTGCGCTGCGCGCTTCACTGTCAGAAATAAATCGTAAGCCACTCGCTTGTGTTTCGCGACGTAGTTGAGCTAATTGCTCGTCATCGACATTGCCATATCCATAAGCGACAGTGTAATCATCCCACTTACCCATGCCGCTCCCATAAGCATGATGAACATCAATTTCATTGCCCTTTAATGAGATTAAGGGGTGTGGATAATCCATCACCGACGCGCGATCATTAGTACTTGCGGCAAAGTTATGAGCAATCCCCAATGTGTGGCCTACTTCATGCGCAGATAATTGCCTAATGCGTGCTAATGCCATTTCTTGAGCGCGTTTTTTACTGTCAGCTTGTCCTGCCAATAGTCCTGATGCGATGAGATAATCTTGTTTAACACGTAATGAACCTAGCGTTACGTGCCCTTTAAGAATCTCACCACTGCGAGGATCGACTACTGAGCTGCCATAAGACCATCCGCGCGTAGAGCGATGAACCCATTGAATGACGTTGTAACGTACATCTAATGGGTCAGCATCAGCGGGCAACATTTTCACTTCAAATGCGTTGTCTAAACCGGCTTTTTCAAACGCAGATGTCCACCAGCGCGCGCCATCTAATAAAGCGCCACGGACAGGCTCTGGAACACCAGGATCAAGATAATAAGTAATAGGCTTTACAACTTTCCCCGTCTTATCAAAATCCAAACGGTGACGAGTGATATATCGTTGCGTTAAAGGTTTAGCGATAGGTTGGCTGTAGTCATCGAAGCTAAACGCGAAATAGCCACTATATGGATGAAATGCGCGTGGTTGATAACCTTTTTCTGGAAGTGAAACAAAGGAGTGGCGAAACTTAACAGAGACATAGCGAGCATCTGGCGTAACAGATGATAAGTAATATCCTTTCGGTTTCCCTTTAAACGTCACGGTTGCACTCAACTCTGTATTTCGCGGAAATGACTTACTTTGCAGCCAGTTCACCACCGAGCGACTGCTATCAAGTGAGTAACTGCCCTGATTACTGCGCTGTAATGACTGTGCGATGCCATGAAAGTCTTGCTGAGAAAACTTACTCACATCAATTAAGTGACGCTTCCCTTGCGACGCGACAATATCAAAACGATATAAAATCGATTCAGCAAATGCTTGAGTTAAGGCAAGCGCTTCACTTGGATTACTTGTATGCGCTCTATAATCTGCATTAAGTTGACGCAAAATAATTTTGTCACCATGACGTTCAAATTGAACCAATCGCGATTGACCAATCTGCCCACGATCAAGGCCAATATCATTTGAACCGACACCCTGCATTAAGCTAGTGACATAAATGAATGGCTGCTCTAATTGGTCAACCGACAACAACATCGCCGATGAATTTTTACTGCCATATAACGTAAACAATCCCTTCTTAGATGTTAATGACTTAGTTTTTTCATCAAACTTAGCGGCCAATGCCCCAACACTTAATGCTCCCAACAAGGTTGAGAGAGCCAAAAATTGGCAAGTTGATTTAAGTAATCGCAAGATTTTATCCTTTATTAGAGTTTTTATATTGTATACATTCGCTTATCGTATCAAACATTTCTTTAAGTACCAGCGGTTTAGTTATGTGAGCATTCATACCCGCCGCTAAGCTCTTCTCTTTGTCACCTGTCATAGCATGGGCTGTCATGGCAATAATAGGCAGTTGTTGATCGTCATAAGTTTTTCTAATTTCTTTAGCCGCTGCTAAGCCATCCATTACGGGCATTTGAATATCCATAAGCACGAGCTCAAATGATTGGCTTAACGCAGCATCAACCGCTAATTGGCCATTATCTACAACCGAAACATCATACCCTTGAGATTCTAATAATCCTTTAGCAACTTGCTGGTTTATCGCATTATCGTCTACCAACAATAATCGACCCTTAGCCGATTTATTAGTCGTTGATGGCGGGATTTGTTTAGGACGAGATTTTAAGGTTCTTCCAATCCGAGCAGTCATATGAGCTGGTGCTAATGGCTTACTAAAGATGCCTCGCGCAACGTCTTTGATTACTGGTAACTTCATTACGTCATCGCCATAGTTAACCATCATGAAGATCATCGCTTCTTTAAAGTGCTTCGCGAGTAGCGCCAGTTGGTCAGTATTGGATTCTTGCACCCAATCAACCAAAATCACTTGCGGCTCATCTTTTAAGATCAAAGCAACATCAATATTGTCGACTTGAGAAAATTCAAACCCTAGCTCAGGTAGCATACGTTGGTAAGCTGCTTTTGCTTTTTCATTATCGCTAATCATTAACATATTAGCGCCCTCAAGTGTGGACGGTAACTGCCATTCTGGCGTTGCTTGCTGCTGTACTAATGGCAAATCAATGGTGAAACAGAAACAACTGCCGTGGTTAATATTACTCGACACCTCAAACTCGCCGCCCATCATTCTGACTAGGTGTTGAGATATAGAAAGTCCAAGCCCTGACCCACCAAATTCACGGGTAATCGAACCATCAGCCTGACTAAACGCCTTAAAGAGATTACTTAACTTATCTTGTTCAATACCAATCCCACTGTCTCTCGCACTAAATTGTAACGTGACAGTTTCAGCGGACTTATTAATTAATTCACAGCCAAATTCAACATAACCCTCATTGGTAAATTTAACCGCGTTGGAAACGATATTAGTTAACACTTGATTTAAACGAAGACCATCTCCCATGACTCTAAGTGGTACTGTCGGTGCATCCAATACAAATTCTAGCCCTTTCTTTTGCGCCGCGATGACATTGACGTTAATCACTGCATCCAACACATCTTCAATGTTAAACGGCACAGATTCTAATTCTAATTTACCCGCTTCAATTTTCGAGAAATCTAAAATATCGTTGATGATCAACAGCAACGAATTTGCTGAATTAAATGCCTTATCCAGATAATCATGCTGCTGATTATCAAGCTCCGTTCTCAGTGCCAACTGAATCATACCCATAATGCCATTCATTGGCGTTCTGATTTCATGACTCATATTGGCTAAGAATTCACTTTTATAACGATTGGCTAATTCCGCATCTTGCTTCGCTTCAATAATTTCACGCTCATGTTCTTTACGCTTAGTAATATTTTTATGGGTACCCAAAATACGTGTTGGTTGATTATTGTCATCATATTCAACCACACTACCGCGAGCTAATATCCACTCATATTGTCCATTAAAGCCCAGCATTCTGAATTCATGTTCATATGGCTCTGACGGATCGTATAGATGATCATTAAGTTTTTTATGGACACATTTCCAATCGTCATTGTGTACAAGGCGTCTGAATCCTTCCCAACTTGGCAATACTTCACTCGACTCATAGCCAAGCATGGAAAAATATGCTGAATTACAATGAAGCTCATCGGTATTGATGTGCCAATCCCACAAGCCTTCTTCTACCGCGTCCATGGCCAATGAATAACGTTCTTCACTATGGCGCAGCTTTTCTGCCGCTTCATGCTCAGCGGTAATATCACGCGCAATGCCAATTAAGCCCAACAACTCACCGTCCATGTCGGTATAGGGAGTCTTAAGGGTTTCTAACAACTTAGGCTGCTCATTCAAGATCATTTCTTGTTGAATAGTTACTGTACTGCGGCTTTGAATTACTTTTTGATCATTAAGTTGAAGTTTCTCAGCAAGTTCAGGTGTCAAAAAGTCCTCGCTATACTGGCCAACAACCTGTTCTTCGCCAGCACCAAAGAGCTCTTGTGCTGCTTTATTACAACCTAAATACTGCCCTTGGGTATTCTTATAAAAAATAACATCAGGGATGGAATCGATTAACGCTCTCAATAACGAATATTCTTGCTCGCGTTGTTTAGTGGTTTGGCGCAAACTTTCGGTTCGCTGTGCCACTTGAATATCGAGCTGACGATTATCTTCAGCAAGCTGACGGGTGTAAGACTTGTTTTCACTAAAGGTTTTACTAATCAATGAGAAAAACGGTAGCCATGCATCTGCCGTATGAGATGGCGGTGAAATTGGCTCTTTTGCACAATCTTCCAAGTGCACCATCAATCGCGATGCAGGGCCAATGAATGAACGTTTTGCTAGCCAATGGACAACAGATAGCAAGATAGACAATGCTAACGTAATAGAGACCAAGCTCACCACAAATTGACGCCACGAATCGGCAAATAAATCTTGTTCTTTTTCAAAATAAATTAACTTAAACGGCGCGTTTACTAACTCAACAGCTTGCACATAATAACCGTTAAGCAATTGCCCTTTAGTCATCGCAAAAAGTCGCTCGCTTCCTAACTGAGTCAACGCCGCAGGCAAGTGAGCATCAAGCTCTTCAATCGATTGGGTGATCTGATTTTTCTGAACTTCACTGTGGGCCATGACATTGTTATTGCCGTCCACCAACAGCATGTCACCAAATAATCCACCTTGCGGTAATAGCTCTTCACTAAGACTCGACAACGTAATATCAATCGCTAACGCGCCATAATATTGATCGCCAATATACAGCGGAGAGCCTACCGTAGTCATTAATCCCTTGCCCGCATCATCGGCATAAACGTCAGTCCAATAGGTATGGCCTTTAGGATTGTATTTTTTTAATGATGATAAATACGCTGGACTTTGCAGCGTTGATTTTTTAAAGGCATAGTCATCACCGGGCCACGGATAAACACCAATAAATTCATTGGCTGACAAATAATAAACCCGTGTTGCATCTGGCACCATTTCCATCGCGACAGGAAATGATAAATTCATTTCGAAAATCATGTCCATCTCACGGTAATACTGGTCGCTTCGATTTTCTAGGTTACCTGTACCTGAAATTAGGCCAATCTCGAACTGAAATTTATCTTGAAGATCTTCTTGAATATTTGGAACAATTTCAAATACTTGGTCAATGGAATTATACGAGTAATAATAATAAGACAATAACAAATCAATGCGCGGCGCTTCAGACAAGCTTAAATGCTTGGTTGCATATTGATTTAACGAAGTAACGGCTCGAATGCCAGAATCCAATAACAATTCAACTTGATGCTCGTGCGACTTAATTTGCGTAAACCGCTCAGCAATAGCTTCACTTCGGTTTTTACCTAACACCCACAATGACGTGATAACCGCCATCGCCAGTACCGCAAAGTAAGTATA
The DNA here is from genome assembly GCA_001874365.1 of Gammaproteobacteria bacterium MedPE. Lineage (GTDB taxonomy): Bacteria > Pseudomonadota > Gammaproteobacteria > Enterobacterales > Psychrobiaceae > Psychrobium. The sequence continues at coordinate 6,426 of MPDF01000120.1, forward strand.
AAGAACCGTTTTGTTATAGTTACTTAATAGGTTTATTTTCACAATGAGTCTCGCCTTTAGTTCATTGGCCTAGTCGAAAGATGCTCGCGATTATACCCTGAATCGAATGTCAATCATTGAAGTATTTTTTTGGGAAAATGGTGATGCCTGACTACACTTTAATTATTATTAGCAATAGTATCAAATTAGCCATGCATTGCCTCAATGCTTGAGGTAAGATACGCCCCGTTTTTTTATCTGACAAAAGAGAGATATCCTTTTATGCCTTATGTTTTGGCTCAACGTTGGATTAGTGATACCGAATCGGATCTCGGCTTAGGTACCGTTGTTGCAGTAGATGCCCGTACCGTCACCATTTTATTTTCCGCGACAGGCGAAAGCCGCCACTTTTCACGCGATGATGCCCCGCTAACGCGCGTTGTCTTTAATGTAGGCGACACCATTGAAAGCCATGAAGAATGGTCAATGGTAGTGACTGACATCAAAGAGGACAAAGGCCTTATTACTTACATCGGTACTCGCACTGATACCGAAGAAAAGGACGTTTCTCTCCGTGAAGTGATGTTATGTCACAACATTCGCTTTAACAAACCACAAGATCGTATGTTTGCTGGTCAAGTTGAGCGCATGAATCATTATGCACTGCGTTACGATTGTTTAATGGCTCGCTACAAAATGGAGCAAAACGATCTGTTAGGATTAGCAGGTACTCGTGCTAGCTTAATTCCACATCAGTTACATATCGCCAAAGAAGTCGGCTCACGTTACGCACCGCGCGTGTTATTAGCCGATGAAGTAGGTTTAGGTAAAACCATTGAAGCCGGCATGATCATTGTGCAGCAAGTGCTGACTGGCCGTGCTGAACGTGTTTTAATTTTATTGCCAGAAACACTACAACATCAATGGCTGGTAGAAATGCGTCGTCGTTTTAATCTAAACTTCACCATTTTCGACGAAGAACGCTGCGCAGAAGCAAATTTAGACGCTGAAAATCCATTTGATACAGAGCAACTTATCATTGCTAGCCTATCAATGTTACGTAAAGCCAATCGCTACAAACAAGCTTTAGATGGTGACTGGGATTTATTGGTTGTCGATGAAGCACATCACCTTGAGTGGAACAGCGAAAAGCCATCTCGTGAATACCGCATCGTCGAAGGCCTAGCCCAAGAAACACCGGGCATTTTGCTACTAACAGCAACGCCAGACCAACTTGGTCATGAATCTCACTTTGCTCGCCTACGTTTGCTTGATCCTGATCGTTTCTACGACTACCAAGCGTTTTTAGCCGAAGAAAAAGACTACCAACACGTTGCTGCCGCCGCCAATGAGCTGCTAGAACAAAACGTATTGTCAGACGACACCAAACAGGTATTAACAGAACTACTTAAAGAACGTGATATTAGCGATATGCTACAAGCTATTGCCGATGATGCCGAGTCAGATGCACGCGACGAATTGCTTAAATTATTGTTAGAGCGTCACGGTACTAGTCGCGTATTAATGCGTAATACACGCCAAGCTGTCAAAGGCTTCCCGCAACGTATCGTCAATACCTACGAACTAGCGATGCCAAATCAATACACCACCTCAATGAAAGTGGCCAAAATGATGGGCGGCGCGAAAAGCGTATCTGAGAGTGCTCACAAGTCTCTATATCCAGAAGAAATCTTCCAAGAGTTCGAAGGCAAAGACGCGTCATGGTGGTCATTTGATCCACGTATCGACTGGTTAATTAACCTGATCAAAGACAGCAAAGAGAAAATGCTGGTGATCTGTGCTCATGCACAAACCGCTTTAATTATCGAGCAAGCACTACGTGTTAAAGAAGGGATCCGCAGCGCCGTATTCCACGAAGGCTTATCCATTATCGAACGTGACAAAGCGGCCGCTTACTTCGCTCAAGAAGAAGACGGCGCGCAAGTACTCGTTTGTTCCGAAATCGGTTCTGAAGGTCGTAACTTCCAATTCTCTCGCCATCTAGTATTATTTGATTTACCACTAAACCCTGACTTGCTAGAGCAACGTATTGGTCGATTAGACCGTATTGGCCAAGCGAACGACATCCAACTGCATATTCCTTACCTTGAAGGTTCGAGCCAAAAAGTCTTACTTGATTGGTATCACCAAGGCCTCAACGCATTTGAGACAACCTGTCCATCTGGCGGTATCGTATTTAACGAAGTTAAAGAAGACATCTTCGCGCTATTGCACGACCAAGAGACAGCCGAAAAATCATTGGCTGATATCATCGCGCAAACCGAAGAAATTCACACTGAGCTAAAAACGAAAATCGAGAATGGCCGTGACCGCCTATTAGAATTAAACTCTGGCGGACAAAAATCAGGTCAAGCGATTGCAGCTCGCATAGCTAAAAATGATAACGGCACTGAGCTACCAACATTCATGTTTAACATGATGGATATTTGTGGCGTCGAGCAAGAAGATCACAGTGATAATGCGCTGATTTTAAAACCCGGCGGTCACATGTTACACAGCCATTTCCCCGGCTTACATGATGAAGGTACCACTGTTACCTTTAGCCGTGACACAGCACTTGCCCGCGAAGATTTCCAATTTATTAACTGGGAACATCCAATGGTGCAAGGAAGCATAGATATGGTGCTTAGTGACACTACAGGTAACAATGCCGTTTCTATTTTAAAGAGTAAGGCACTACCTGCTGGCACCATGTTACTTGAATTAATGTTTGTTGCAGACACGTCAGCACCGAAGAAATACCACATAGGTCGCTTCCTACCGCCAACGCCAATGCGTTTGTTAATGGACAAAAACGGCAACGAGCTAAACGGCAACATCAGTTACCAAAAGCTAAGTGATCAACTCAGTCCTATTGGCCGCCACATAGCCAGTAAACTTGTTGGCGCGTCACAAGCCTTTATCCATCAGCAAGTGACTAACGGTACAACTAAAGCGCAAGCGTCTTTAGAAACTATCCAACAAGATGCACTAGCTAAAGTGACTAAGGTTTTAGACACTGAAATAGAACGTCTGACGGATCTTAAAGCCGTTAATCCAAATATTCGTGATGAAGAAATCGCTCACCTAACCACTGAGAAAGAGCAACTGATCAAATATATTGGCAACGCACAAGTTCGCTTAGATTGTTTACGCTTCATTGTCGTATCGCCTGAATAGGCTTTTTGTTAAAGACTAAAAATAGGAACGCCAGTCAGTGACTGATCGGA
>MPDF01000121.1 GCA_001874365.1 Gammaproteobacteria bacterium MedPE
CTTGATTAGTTGATAATTGACGACCTTGGCCATGGAGCGTTTTAATGGCGGCCATTTCAGATACATTATTAAGTAAGGTAACGACCTTAGGTGATGTTAGCTCAGTAATTTTCTCGTCATCGAGTAAATCGAGTTCACACCACGGATACACGAGCGCCGCTTTTAGGGTGTCGAGATCCATATGCATATTCTGCAAGATCTCAGCCATTTCACGCGCCTTAACGATTAAGGCGGGATTATCCTGTTCAAGCGCCAACATATCCATCGTTTTATACAACGCTTTAAAATGCTTTACTTGCTGCTTTTCAAGACCAAACTTTGTCACCCACAGATCTAAATCGAATTCACCTGAGAGATGGCCTTCTCTTACCGCTACCATAACAAACCCTTGTTCTACTTAATGGCAAAAATAGGATAATGATGCTAACAAGGTATTAAGCAATCTCCAAGAGAAACCGAGTCTTTAGCGCAATAAACCTTTTTTTATTCGTTTCGGTTTAGCCTTTGATTTTACAAATAATGCCATCGATTCAACGTGCGTTGTCTGGGGAAACATATCCATTGCACAAATCTTCGCCAATTCGTAACCTTGCTTAATTATTTCATGGCTGTCGCGCTCAAGCGATGCGGCATCACATGAAACATAAACAATCTTGCTTGGCTGTAACTGACTCAACTGACGACAAATGTCTAACGCACCGTCGCGAGCGGGATCAAGCAGTATTTTATCAACTTTCTTACGTAACTTATTGCTAAACCACTGTTGATCGATCAACGGTTGCGATAAATTGCAATGATAAAACGACGCGTTGTTAATACCCGCGTTAACGGCGTTTTCGGTGGCCTGCTCAGCCATTGCTTTCACACCTTCAACACCAATGACTAATTGAGCATGATGAGCAAGTGCGAGACTAAAATTGCCAACACCACAAAATAAATCAAGTACTTTATCCGTGGCTTTAACATCTAACCATTGAGTTGCAATGGCGACCATTTGTTCATTAACGTCGCCGTTAACTTGAATAAAATTACCCGGCGTAAAGCCAATTTCATGCTGAGCCAGCGGATAACTCAGTTTCGGTAACCGAGCGTCAGGTAACGGATGTATCTTGCCACTATTAGATTCCAATAAAACCGTTAATTCATAGGTCGTCGCAAAGTGACGCAGCGCATCAATGTCTTCACTGCATAGACGTTTAGTCATCCTAAATAACGCAATGTTATGGGCTGGTGTTGCAATAATTTCAACGTGGCCAATTTCTTCACGCCCAACTAATCCATCAATAAGCGAAAACAACGGCGAAAATATCTCGTTAAAAGGCCTTGCCAATACATCACAACGCGTGATGTTAATAATCTCGCTACTCCCCTGCTGTCTAAAACCAACACGCAATGTTTTATTCTTTTCAACATTGACACTCAAACGAGCACGGCGACGGTAATGCCACGGTTGTGACGATACAGATGGCTGCCAGTGTTTATCTTGACTGATTTTTGAAAATCGCTGTTTGAGCCCTTGTTCTTTAAAATGGAGCTGGCTGTCACTTGATAAATGTTGAGTCTGACATCCACCACATTGAGAAAAGTGCTCACAGGCTGGAGCAATTCGCTGTTTGCTCGCCTGATTGACCTCAATTAGGTTGGCACGTGCATATTTTTTTTGCTCATCAACAATTTGAATTGATACTTGCTCACCTGGTAAAGCGCCAGGCACAAAAATAACTTTGCTATCAATATGGGTCACACCGTTAAGCGATTGGTCAATAGATTCAATCGTAACCTGTTGTTGTCTTCCCATTTTTTTTATTTTTTTAGTTGCGTTATAAAAATTTGCCATGTCATATCACTTATCAAAATATTGTTATTACATTAATTAAATCGCGGTGTTATTATAATTCTTTACTAACATTGTATGTCCTCAAAGCAAAGCACTGAAAGGCCTCTTCTTTTCATGAAAAAAACTGCCAATTATAGCCTTAGAACTTGGGTGTTTACGGTCACCCTAGCACCAACGATTTTGGTGAGTTTAATGTTAGGCGGCTTTTATACCCTTAGTCTTTTTAGCGAACTTGAAACAACGCTAGAAGAGCAAGGTAAAAATATTATGACACCGTTAGTCATCGCAGCTGAGCAAAGCCTTAAAGAAAATAATCGTGAGTCGCTTAAAACACTAGTCGACAGAATGCACCGCTCGCACTCACCGCTTATTAACTCAATTGCAATTTATAACGAAAATAACCAACTCTTTGTCACCAGCAATTATCACCGAATGATCGGTGAATTTAGCGATTTTAATGCGCGAAAAATGCCCAACACGCTCACCATCGAAAATAGCGGCGAGCATATTATCATTACTAGCCCGATCTCAATAGAAATAACGCAAACAACAAATGATTTAAGCCAAGAACGGGTGATCGGTCACCTTATGATGCAGCTTAATAATCATGACACATTGATTCAGCAACATCGCGTTGCTCTTACCACATTCATTATTATCTTATTGGGCGTGCAACTTAACTTATTCTTTACCTTTAGGCTCATAAATAATGTTACGCGTCCTATAGGTGACATGGTAAGAGCGGTTGCTAAAATCAGAGAAGGTAAGTTAGATACGCGATTGCAAGGAAACTTGATTGGCGAACTCGAGATTCTAAAACGTGGCATCAACGCTATTGCGGGATCGCTCAAAGAATATCATGAGAAAATGCAGCACAATATTGACACTGCAACCAGTGAGCTGCGGGAAACCATGGAACAAATTGAAATAAAGAACGTTGAGCTTGATATTGCTAACCGGAAAGCCCAGGAAGGCAGTCGCATCAAATCTGAATTCTTAGCAAACATGTCTCATGAGTTAAGAACACCGTTAAACGGTGTTATCGGGCTAACGCAGCAGTTACTAAAAACTCAGTTGATGCCAAACCAAATTGATTATTTACAAACAATAGAAAAATCAGCGCAAGGTCTATTTAGCATCATTAAAGACATTCTAGACTTCTCTAAACTTGAAGCTGGTAAATTACACCTCGATGCCATGCCATTTAGTTTGCGCGATACCATTGCTGATGTCACCGATATTTTGGCCACCTCAGCTCATGAGAAAAATCTGGATCTTCTCGTCAATATTTCGCCATCAACCATTGATAACGTCATCGGTGATAACCAACGTTTCCAACAAATTTTGACCAACCTTATTGGTAACGCCATTAAATTTACCAAAAAGGGCCATGTTAGCCTCAATATTTACTCGAAACAGATGGCAAATAATCAGCACAAGTTATTCTTTGATGTTATCGATACAGGTATTGGTATTCAAAGAGAACACTTGCCTCGCCTATTTAATGCCTTTGCACAGGCCGACTCGAGTATCAGCCGAAAGTATGGCGGTAGCGGCTTAGGGTTAATTATTACGAAACGACTGATTGAAGAAATGGGTGGCACCATTATCTGTGCCAGTGAACCCGGCATAGGCTCGCAATTTTCTAGTAATATATTAATTGAAGAAAGCAACGCTAATCCAGCCTTTCACATTAACGCGCGAGTCCACAAAAATATCCAAGTGTTTTGTGAGTCAATACAGCACGCGAGTATTCTTAATCAACAAATCAATCATTGGCAAGCAAATATTGATAACTTCGCTCAACTTGAAGAGTGGAAACATGCAAGCAGCCTCGAAGACTATGATTGCGCAATAATACACTACGCTGGGCCATACGATAATCTTATTACTCTTGAAGATCTCATAGCTGGTGCCAATAATGTTGATAACATCATCGTTCTTATCGATACTAATGATCTTACAGTCCATCAGAATATCATCGCCTTAGGCGTTAATTACTGTCATATCAATCCAATAAGCTGTCGCCGACTCTTTAATAGTATTGAGAAAATTCAAGCATATAGCACACGTGTAATGCCTAAGCCACAACCAGAAACCGTCAAATATCCCAAGAAACGTGCGCTGTTGGTGGATGATAACGAAGCAAACCTCAAGCTCATTAGCACCATGCTCAAAGACAAAGTTGGCTCACTTGTGTTAGCCACTAATGGTGAGGAAGCCGTTGAGGCGTGTTGCGTCCAAAAATTCGACATTATCTTTATGGACATTCAGATGCCCGTACTAGACGGCGTTCAAGCGACAGCGATTATTCGTAAACATGGTATCAATCAATTGGTGCCAATTGTCGCAACTACGGCTCACGCACTTGAGGAAGAGAAACAAGTGTGGCTTAACAAAGGAATGGACGATTTTCTGACTAAACCTTTACGTGAAGATTCCGTAGACAATATCCTTGAGCATTGGCTCGATTCAAGCCACGTCAAAGAAAATATTGCCCTTGCATTGCAAGCTGACGCGAACGACTCTCTGCTAGACGGTGATAACCCTCATGTGTCTTGGCAAGCATCTCTTGACCAAGCCATGGGTAAAAAAGATCTAGCCATTGAAATGCTACAAATGCTGATTGATAGCATACCACCTACGATCTCTGCCATCGAATCAGCCGTTAGCAGTCAAAATAGCAAAGAATTATTACGCGTAATTCACAAATTACACGGGGCTTGCTGCTATACTGGCGTCCCTCAATTAAAAGAGTTAGCGCACTCCATTGAAACTGCGTTAAAACAACAAGCTAGCCTTGTTGATATTGAACCGGAAATTTTAGAAGTTCTCGACGAATTACAATTAGTTGCCACCGTTGGCAGCACTCTATTAAATAAAGAAAGCGATACCCTTAATGAGTAATAAACCAGGGTTCTTTACCCGCATTAAAAACCTAAGCTTTGAACAGCAATTAACTTTTGCTAACGTGCTAAGCGAGCGTATGCTACCTAACTACCAATTATTTAGTGATAGTGTCGAATTTGGTAACTCCCAAGTTTTGAAAACTATCGTTGACTTAATTTGGCAAAAATTAGCAAAACAATCCGTTAAGCTAAATCTTGAAGTGCAACAAAATAAATTGCTAGAAAACACACCGGAACTGGCTGATTACGACAATTTTGGTGTCATTGCGGCCATAGACTGCGCAATGGCATTAAACACTATGTTAGTAGCATTAGAGCAAAAAATGGATGAAGATCTCATTAATATCAGTAAATTATCAAGCTCTACCGTCGCTAGCTATATTAGCGCTGTAGAGGGAGATATCAGTGACGAAGCCACTTTTGAACATGAAATGATGGTTGAAGAAAAAACACTGCAAGATTATCTGTTAACTCGTATCGAAAGTGACCCTAAATTATCGCCGTCATTCCTTAAAGAATTACGCACAGAGTTCAAAGGATTTGGTGTTAGTAACATCGGAATAGAAAGTCAATAACTAACTTCCTTGAAGCGCTTATACTCAAAAATGCCGCAATCAATGCGGCATTTTTAGTTTTAAAAGATGAGAAATTTGTTACGAACCAGCGCGGCTTATGAATTTCCTTTCAGCAACGTTAATTTTAATCTTCTCACCACTGGCAATATATTCTGGTACTTGAACCACGAGTCCAGTATCAAAATGTGCAGGTTTAGTACGTGCACTAGCTGATGCACCTTTAATCGATGGTGAGGTTTCGCTAATCACTAATTCTACCCATTGTGGTAAATCAATGCCGACTGCATTACCGTTAACTTCTAACAACTGCAAACCTTGAGTATCCTCAGTGATAAACAACAGTTCGTCTTCAATATCTTCACGGTTGAAATTAAACTGACTGTAATCGTCGTTATCCATAAAGACATACTCATTACCATCAATGTACGAGAAACTAACACCGCGAATGGTTAATTCAAGCTCTTGTAGTTTTTCATCCCCCTTGAAACGTTGCTCGACCTTGGCACCGCTTTCAATATCCTTAAAACGCATTTTATAAAGCGTTGCAGCACCGCGAGCACTAGGATTTTGCACAAAAATATCTTTTACCAATAATTTTTTGCCATCCAGTTCAACGGCCATACCACGTTTAATCTCATTCGCATTTGTCATTAATTTACTTCCTTAAAGCGCGTGAATAAACATCACAATAATAAATAGCGGGCAGACGAACTTCACATACCACGGCCAAATTCGCCAAAATAGTCCGTGCTCTGCGCCTTGATAACCTTTTTTAATTTCATTAAGTGCACCACTGCGATGCCATACCCAACCTGCATATAAGCAAAAGAATAAACCGAGCAGCGGTTGACTGTATTTAGTTGTTACCGTGATAACCAACCCAAATAGCCAACTAAAGTTGAAAACGATGGTTAAGCTTAACGCAGTAACTAATGCACCGATGACCCAACTGGTGATAACACGTGGTTTTTTATGCGCTTCTACGACATAAGCTACAGGTACTTCCAGAAGAGAGATTGACGACGTTAACGCCGCCAATGACATCAATACGAAAAACGCTAAAGCAATTATTGGCCCTGCTGCGCCCATCTGTTCAAATAGCGCAGGAAGAATAGTGAAAATCAACGTGTCACTATTTAGTAACGCGCCACTCTCATCAAAGATCTCTACCCCAAAATGAGCCGCAATATACATCGACGGAATAATTAATAGACCAGCAACAAACGCTAAACCGACGTCCAATAAGGTAACCCAAGCCCCCGCTTTAACAATATTTTCTTCACTTGATAAATAAGAGCCATAGATCAGCATACAGCCAACACCCAGTGACAATGAGAAAAACGCCTGCCCCATCGCACTAATAATTAACTGTCCATCAAAAATTTGGCTAAAATCAGGCTTAAGATAATGTGATAGGCCAACCATGGCATTTGGCAAGGTTAACATGTAGCCAATCAACGCAACCAATATAAACACGAGCGCCGGCATCATGCGTTTTGACCAGCGTTCAATACCTTGATTAACGCCTGCACCAATAATTAAAATAGTTAACACCATGAAACACAGCGTGAATATGATATTGCGGCTTAGTGAAAAGGTTGTCAGCCAGTTGGCAGCTTCCGAAAACCCTAAAAACGCGACGACAGGTTCAATAGCAAAAGCAAACAACCACCCTGCAATAATTGCGTAAAAACTTAAAATGACTGCGACAGTGATTAGTCCTGCGATGCCAACAAGTTTTCCACCAAGTTTTAAACTCGGTTTATCATTTAGCATTGGCAGCGCAATAACGGCATTAGCACGCGCATGACGACCAACAATGAGTTCGGCCATTAACGCTGGATAAGCAAGACAAAACGCAAGTAACAAATACACAAGTACAAAAGCACCACCGCCATTGCTGGCCACTTGGGTAGGAAAGCCCCATACATTACCCAGTCCAACAGCAGCGCCCGCTGCTGCCATGATAAAACCTGCTTTCGAACTAAATTGACCGCGTTCCAATGGCTTCCCCTCGTTATTTTTATTATTGCCAATCACATGGCTAATAGGACTATCACTTAATCGTATTAGCAATGTGTTTGTTGAAATTAAAAAGGCGGCTAGTGCCGCCTTTTCGATAGAGTTTACTCAAACATTATGATGTTGGGTATTGAATATCACTTTTCTCTTTCAGTGAATCGATAAATGCTTTATAAGCTTCATTGCTTTGAGTTGCATTTAAACGCTGAATGACACTTTCTAAATCAGCGGCTACATCATTAGCTTCTTTAACAGCAACTAAATCAACGACTGCTTGACCTTGTGAAGTACTAACAAGTTGTGCATCATTGCTTTCGCCTTTAGCCATCTTAAATGCTGCTGTAACAATAGCATTGTCGATATCGCGGCTAACACGTGAAACATCAGACTTTTCAACAACAGTTACCCCGTCAATTGACTCACCAGCCTTCCAACTTGCAAAGTATTGCTCTGCTTTCTCTTTTGCTAGCTCACTTGCCTTTTGCTGTTTCAAGATATTAATAATCTGCTCTCTAACATCGCTCATCGGCTTAACTTCAGAAGGGATGTGCTCCTTCTTACGTACAACCATAAGGTGTTCAGGACTGATATCAATAACGTCTGAATTCACATTTTCACCAAGTACTTGCTCAGAGAATGCAGCGTCAATAACACCTGGGTAATTCACGTCCGCAGGTACGCTGCTACGCGTAAATAATGGCGTTGATTTCACGTCAGACTCTATTTCAGCAGCAGCTTCAGTTAAGTTTTCTGGAACAGCAAACGTTGTATCAGTAAGCTGTTGTTGCAACTCGTAAAAATACTCTTTAGCCGCTTCAAAAAGTAGCTCGTCTTTAATTTCACTCGCAACGTCATCAAATGCTTTTGTTGCAGCGGGCTCAAGATCGGTAATTTTAATAATATGAAGATCTGAATCAGTGGTTACGATGTCAGAGGTTGCGCCATTTTCAAGTGCAAATACCGCTTTAGTGAAAGCATCTTCATCATCTAATGTCATCCAGTCAAGATCACCACCTTCTTCGCCGCTTAAGGTATCTTCAGATAACTCTTTCGCTAGCGAAGCAAAATCTTCACCGGCATTAACACGTGCTAAGGCTGCTTGTGCTTTTGCTTGAGCAGCTGCTTCATCTTCACCTAACTCAAACGAGATATGAGATACACGACGACGCTCTGGCGATTGATATTGGCTTAAGCTTGATTCATATTGTTCACGTACCTTACTCTCTTCAACAGATACTCGTGATAATAAGTCAGCAACTCTCAGTTCAACGTATTCTAAGCTCAATTGCTCTTGCGTTGTAAACTGACCGCTATTCACGTCGTAATAATCAGCGATCTCATCATCCGATGCTGAAACTTCAGTTAGGAAATCAGCCGCGTTAATGTCGATATAACGAATGTCACGTAATTGCTTTTCAAGTTTAGCAATTTGCTTTGCTTCATTGTTAAGAACGAAATCTGAACCAATGACAGCGCCCATTAGTTGCTGACGTGTTAAGTCAACACGCAGTAGTTCGCGAAATTGTTCAACACGGTAGCCCGCACTGCGCACTAAGCTTAAATAACGATCGTTGTTAAACTGTCCATCGACATGAAACTCTTTCATGTCGCGGATATTTTTTTTGATTTCGTCATCGCCAACGCGTAAGTCCATTTCTGCCGCAGTTTGACTAATCAATGCTTGAGCAATTAAACGCTCTTCAACGCCCTTACGCACGTTTTCCATATACGTTGGGTTGTTGGCAATCATTTTAAACATTTCGCCATATTGACGTTCAAGATTAGAACGTTCTTTGGCAAACTCATTGTCTACTTGTGCTTTACTAATTGTCTCGCCATTAACAATAACGCTAGCTACTTCAGTGCTTCCACCTAAATAACTACCGATACCTGCTAAGGCAAAAGTTAAGATCACTAGCACTAAGATGGCTTTGGCAACAACACCTTGCGATCCTTCACGAATTCTTTCTAACATCAGAGCCTCTTAAATAATTTAACTATTATTTTATTATTAGTTTTATAAAAATTGCCGACATCATAACAACAAAGCACAGGGCAATCTACACAGCTAAGCCAATAACCGAGGGG
>MPDF01000122.1 GCA_001874365.1 Gammaproteobacteria bacterium MedPE
AAAGACTCCTTCATTGCTTTTCAAAGCACTATTATCATTAAAATCTTTGCCACCTAGACCGTCTAATTGATTAAATTGGTAAACTTTATTATCCGCAGTTAACTCAATAATCCCATTATCGCTAGACATCCACAAATTTCCAGTATCGTCTTTCAATACTGAATAAATGGTACGTTTTTTCAACTGTTTATGGCTATGATGGTTTTTAATACTGTCGAGTTCATAATCGAATTCATATACGCCACTACTGCCAGTACTAACATAAACATCATTCGCACTAACGGACACAAAACTAATTCGTTTACCAGCAAGTTTAGATACTTCTTTTGAAAGCCCACTCACTAAATCAAAAACGAAAAAACCGTTCAGGGTTCCAACATATAACCTTTCGCGATGTTGTTTAAGTGTTGTTATATAAGGTAATGAATTATCGCCTATTGCCATACTTTCGATGTTTGATTCAGTTTGAGCGTTAATATCTATTCTATAAAGGCCTCTCCCCCAAGATGATGCGTATAAATACCTATTATCATGGGCTAGGTAAGTGACTTCAAAATCAATTAACTGCTGGCTATCCTTATTAATCGATTCATCTAATATTTGAAATCTATCTAGTCCAATATCAGAGCCAACGTAGACATGACCTCCCACTATGGCAAGTGATTTAATGCCGTTGATGTTAGAATCAAATAAGCTTACTTCTTGTCGTGTGGGACTAAAGCGCGAAAGAATTGGTGAGTTTCCGGCAATCCAAATATTATTCGATTGGTCTTCACTTATCGACCAAACAACATCATCAGGAATCCCACCATTACTTGCAGATAAGCGTTGAAAGAGTTCACTTTTAGCAAGATGAACACCGAGACCGGATTGCAGCGTACCAAACCAAAAATTTTCTTTGTTGTCCACTAACACTGAAAACACACTTTTATTCGGTTCAAGCGTTGAAATGAAATTGAGAGCATCAGTATTCATTTCAAATTTATAAATTCCTTGATTAGACGACACTAGCAAGAATTTATCTTTATAAAGGCTGGCTCTTACGAAATTTATTGGCTCACTACCTGTAAGTTCATACATCGTAGATATTGTGCCGTTCGAATAAAATAAAATATCTTTGTCACGAATAATTAAAAAACTCTTATTTTCCAGAGGTACAAATTGATTAATTCTTTCAGCATTAAGTATGACATTTGTTGGGTTTTCTTTATCAAGTCGATATAGACTATTTAACAAGGGGTCGAATGAAAAATTATTGCCTCGATCCGTAGACAACCACATTAAACCACTATTATCTTGAAAAATTGTCTTAACTTCTTTTAAAGGAAAAGGACGATCAGCTAAAGTGGTATTCAACAATTCAAAGGATTTAGTATTTTTATTAAAGAGGTATAATCCGTTACTTGCACCAACCCAAATTCGCTTTTGCTTATCTTCAAAGGCACTCCAAATATGTTCATCCGCGAGCCCTCGATTTGCCAATGACTCAAATTTTTCTAACTTCGCATTGTATTTATTTAACCCCGATTCAGTTCCTACCCATAGTTCCATATTGGAATCAATAAACATCGCGGTAACGAATTCATTAGACAGTCCATCGTCTGAAGAATTAAAGTGTCTAAACTCTATACCGTCAAATCGATAAACACCTGCCGGGGTGCCGAGCCAAATAAAGCCTAATTCATCTTCAACAACAGAAAGAACAGTCGACTTATTCAACCCTTGCTCTAAAGAAAAGTAATTAAACTTTGTAACTAGTTGAGCTTTCGAGGTGTTAGATATTTTTGCTTGTGCAAAATGAGAATAGATAAGGTTAGAAAAAAGAATAAAAATTAGAAAAAATCGAAGAATTGGATACATAAAGTAACAGCCCAAAGTCAAAGCTTATCGCTTAGTAAATTAGTTTTATTTTCTTATCAAAAATAATCCTTTATAGACAGAAAACACAAGTTAACAAAACAAATTAATAATTGCTATTAAAAGCCAGTTCATTTGGCAGATTTGTTAATATACTAAGTCGTGATGAGAATGAGAAGAGCTAAAATAGCGTTTAGCATCAAACGCTATTTAAATAAGCAGTCACTTATTGAGGGTTGGCGATTATATCTAACTCGACACGTCGGTTAGCTTGTCGTCCCTGAGCGGTTTCGTTAGACGCAATAGGTGATTGAGAACCATAACCACGACTCATTAACCGAGCTGCATTAATACCACGTTGTTGTAAATAACCAGCTACAGCTTGTGCACGATTAGCAGACAATGTTTGATTACGACTAGCACTGCCTGTGCTGTCAGCATGACCAGCAACCATTAAACGTGTATCTTCAAATTTTGCTAAAACACGTGCAACACCGTCAAGCGTATTATAGAAGTTAGGACTGATGTCGTATTTTCCAGTTTTAAACGTTATGTTACCAGGCATAATTAAACGAATTTTATCACCTTCACGTTGCACCTGAACACCCGTTCCTTCCATCTCTTTACGAATTTCAGATTCTTGTGAATCCATATATGCGCCAATTCCAGCACCGATGGCACCACAACCTAGTCCAGCATTACGCGCATGTTTACTGTTCTTCTTAGAGCCAATCAATGCACAAACAACTGCAGCGCCAAGACCATAGGTTGTCGCTTTGTTAGTGCGGCTTTCCCCCGTATATGGATCGACGGACTGACACGCTCCTAACGTAAGGGTTGCAGAGGCAACTAAAACAGCCGTAAGTTTCTTTGTTAATAATTTCATATTTCCATCCAATTATGCGCTAAATTTCGAGATGTATTATAGCTTAATCATCGATGCTGAATGCACCCTAAACAAAACCATTTTACATAACTTTTCAATTGTTTCTTAAAATGTACATTTCTATAAGAACAATTACCTTTCACCGTAAATGACAGGCTGGTGTGTTGATAAAACCTCAATCTTATCCCCGACACTAATTACCCCTTGATTATGAGCGATTAGATTCTCACCGAACATTAATCGCCCCTTTGAATCAGCACGAAAGGTTTTCAATGTAGTTAATGGCTCTTTGTTCTTTCTGAATGTGTAATCACTCATATTGACCGTTGTCATGACACAACGTTCACAAGGCTTAACAAATTCAAATTCAACACCGCCAATTCGAATTCTTTGCCATGTATCTTCTACAAATCCGGGTTCACCATCAAAAACCAAGTTAGTTCTAAATTGAGACATATGCGAAGGTTCACTAGCACGTTGATTTAACTCTTTCAGCGAATTTTCACCAATGATCAATAATGGATAACCGTCTGAAAATGCAATTGATTGCGCAGAGTGCTCCACTAAACGCACAGAGTCTCTCGAAATAGACACCAGCCGAACATGATGAGATAGCTCCTCGCTAAACCATCGATTGATTGCTTCATCAGCACACAATGCTTGCATATCATGACGCCAAATATTGACATCAACAGGCCGATTAAACTGCGACCTTTTAATCGACAATTTTTTACCGTCGGCGCTCACAACAACCCATCCATTGTCATCGAGTAATACTTGCAGCGCCAATAATTGTGGCCACTTTCTAGCTGTCACAAACTTACCGCGATTGTCCACAAGCATTAATTGACGATCAAATGCCAACCCTGTTTCACCAATAAACGCATGTGACAATGACACGCCACCTAAAGATTTTATTGGATAGACATTGATTTGCGTCAGCGTTGCCATAAAATAATCCATTACAATGATTTGATATGGCTGCACTATAGCAAAATAGCAATTCACGCGCCTAAATAAATTCCAATTAGTTAGTAGTTACATTGCGTTAGGATGACAAATAATTATGAATCCCATCAATCGTTTCTTTACCCCTAAATCGATAGCCGTTATTGGTGCGTCAAACTCCTCACACCGCGCGGGCAATTTAATCATGCGCAACTTACTGCAAGGTGACTTTTCTGGTCCTATAATGCCAGTAAACCCCAAGCACCAATCCGTTTGTGGTGTTCTCGCTTATAAAAGTATCAATAATTTACCTCAGGTTCCTGACTTAGCAGTTGTCGCGATCAATGCGAGTCATACCATTAACGTATTAACCGAACTCGGTAAACTCGGATGCCAGCAAGTGATACTTCTCGCAGCTGGCATTGACCAACTAGCAAAAGCCAATGAACAATCCGGCAACGAGCAGGTAAAAGCCATTGCCAAACAATATGGCATTCGAATCTTAGGTGGTAGTAGTCTCGGCATGCAAATACCGCATCTCGGGTTAAATGCGAGCTTTGCCCATCAGCAAGCGCAAAGTGGGAAAATTGCTTTTATCTCCCAGTCATCTTCTGTAGCAACCACGGTATTAGACTGGGCCAATCATAAGAATATGGGATTTTCTTATTTTGTCTCCGTCGGTGAAACAATTGATTTAAGCTTTAACGAAATTCTCGATTTTTTAAGCCGCGACCCAAAGACTCAAGCGATATTACTTTATATTGACGGCATAAAAGACCATCGTCATTTCATGTCAGCAGCACGAACAGCTGCTCGTGCAAAACCAATTATTGTTATTAAGTCTGGCTCAACGAGTGAAGGCGCTATTTCCGTTTCCCACCATACTGGCGTAGTAGCGGGATGCGATGCTGTGTACGATGCGGCATTTAGACGTGCAGGTATGTTACGCGTAAATCACTTACGTGAACTATTTGCAGCATTTGAAACTTTAGCTCACACCAAGCCATTATCAGGTGAGCGACTCGCCATTGTCACCAACGGCGGCGCACCTGGCATCATGGCCGTCGACACCCTAATTTCTCGTGGTGGCAAGCTAGCGAATCTTGAAACTGATATCATGACCCAGCTGTCAGCACTGTTACCAACGCATTGGTCACAAGCTAATCCGGTGGATATTGCAGGTGACGCTAGTCCAGAACGATTTGCAAAAGCACTGTCAATTCTACTCGACTCCAAAGAAATCGATACACTACTCGTGATTCATTCCCCCTCTGCTGTCGCATGCGGTGAAGAATTCGCGCAAGCAATTATCAAAAGCATTAATCAGCACGCCCGTGGAAGACAAATCAATATTTTAACAAACTGGATGGGAGAAGGCTCAGCTCATCAAGCACGAAAGATGATTAGAAAGGCTGGCATTCCAACATTTAGAACACCAGACGGCGCCGTTGGCGCCTTCATGCATATGGTAGAATATCGCCGCAATCAACGCCTGTTACAAGAAACACCTAAATCGATTTCTCGTCATTATCAAACGGCACCTGACGAAGCACGTAAAATAGCACAGGAGCTCATTGCCAGCGGTCATACAAATATCGATTTAAATAAAGCGGCGCCACTGTTAAATCTGTATGGTTTAAACACGCTAACCACGTACCATGTCGACTCACCAGAACAAGCAGCATCGCTTGCAACAAAAATTGGTTATCCTGTTGCGCTGAAGCTTAGCGCCCCAATGCTAATACATAAAGCATCTATTGATGGCATCAAACTCAACTTAATGAATGACGAAGCGGTGAAATTTCATGCCCAAGCGATGCTCGATGCCCAAAGCGAAAACAAGCACATTAATGGCTTAAACCTACAGCAAATGGCTAATACCGCCGGTACTCAAGAATTGCGATTTGCCATGCACAATGACGCTATTTTTGGCCCTGTTTTATATATTGGAGAAGGAGGCTCAAGTTGGAACTTAACACAAGATGCGGCAGTTGCTTTACCGCCATTAAATACCGCACTAGCACGCTATTTAATTATCGGCGCAATTAAAAGCGGGAAAATTAAAGCACATAGAGCCTTAACAGAGTTAGATATTAACGTACTTTCAATTACTATTACGCAATTGTCTTATCTGATCATTGATTGCCCTGAAATTGCATCGTTAGATATCAATCCCCTATTGATGCAAGACGATCTAGCCACTATTTTAGACGTCAACATTCAATTACAACATTGTGATGATAACGGTGCTGAGCGCCTAGCCATTAGACCTTATCCCAGAGAGTTAGAGGAATTAATTACTCTCAAAGATGGCCGCGAAGTATTGCTTCGTCCTATAAAGGCGGAAGACGAGCAAAGCCATTTCGAATTTAATGATAGTTTAAGCAAAGAAGATCGATATAAACGCTTTTTTGGTGAGGTTGGGCAACTTAGTCACGAGCAAATGGCCAAGATGACCCAGATCGACTTTGATCGAGAAATGGCGTTCATTGCATCGTATCGTGATGAGAATGAAAAGTTTCATACACTAGGCGTCGTTAGAGCCATTACCGATGCCGAAAACCAAGAAACCGAATTCGCAGTTGTTATCCGCGGCGATATTCAAGGGCAAGGTTTAGGTAAATTATTGATGCTAAAAATGATTAACTATTGTAAACAACGTAATACCCATATAATGACTGGACTAACCTTGCCTCAAAATGCAGGCATGATTAATTTAAGCCGTAAGCTAGGATTCAAGGTAAAATTCGATATAGAAGAAGGATGGGTCGATATGCGGCTTGATTTGCAGTCGTACCAACGCCCACTAGAAAAATAATTAAATTATTTACCGTTGATTTTTTTATCAGCGGTAAATCTTTGATTCAACGATGTTCTATAAAATTTGCCATAATTTAGCTCACAAAATCTTCAACCACCTATTCAAATAATAATTAATATCATTTATAATTCCATCCAAGTTTTTAATGAGAATCGTTACTATGTTCGTTTGTGTATGCAAAGGTATTACAGATAAAGACATCCGCCAGGCTGTCAATAATGGCGATCAATCCATAAAATCTATCAAAGAAAAGTTTGGTGTAGCCAGCCAATGTGGCGGATGTGCTACGTTAGCAAAAGAAATTATCGATGAGCAATTAATTGCTAACGCTCAATTTTACCAAGTCGCTTAAATTATAATTTCGCCAAGGCTCTAATGTGAGCTAATGCGCTTCTCCCTAGTACACCTTGTTCGTATCCACCTTCTAACATCGACACAATACCCAAACACTGTTCATTTTGTGCGTATTGAGACAGCTGTTGTGTGACCCAAGCGTAATCTGGATCTTCCAAGTTAATATGTCCCATATCGTCATTGCGATGAGAGTCAAATCCCGCTGAAATAAAAATTAACTGCGGTTGAAATGACTCAATGGCTGGCATCCAACTATTAGTTACTAGCGATTTGAACTCGGTCGATCCTTCGCCTGCACTCATCGGCGACTTTATATGATTGTTTCGCTGTGATGCTGGATCGCTAAATGGATAAAATGGATGTTGGAATAGCGAGCAAAATAGCACATCATCATTATCTTTAAAGATATCTTCTGTTCCATCACCGTGGTGTACATCAAAGTCGATGATTGCGACTCGCTCAATGTCATCAAGTGATAACGCATGGGATGCGGCTATCGCAATATTATTGTAAAAACAAAAACCACTCGCTTTATCACGAAATGCGTGATGCCCAGGTGGCCGAACATTACAAAACACAGCTTGATGTTCACCCTTCATAAGCAAATCAACGGCTTGCACGCCTGAACCAGCAGCGCGATTAGCCGCCTTTAATGTATTAGCACACATTTGAGTATCACCATCAATATTGATAATGCCTTCATGGGGGATGCGCTCATACAAACTACGAATATATGATACGCCATGAACCCTTAATAAATCGGTATTTAAAACATCATCAGCATCAAAATGGTCAATGCTATACTCCAGACCGCTCGCAATTAATCTATCTGAAATATCATCAATACGACTCGGCTGCTCTGGATGCAACTTATCTATTTGATGCCGTCTGCAATCAGGGTGAGAAATAATTGCTGTGCTCATAATGTTTGTCACCGATAAATATGAAAGGTTAACGCATAATAACAAAAATTGAACACCAACAAACTGGACTTAAGTGCAATGATATTTATGCAATAAAAAAGGCTTGATTTAAATCAAACCTTTTCTGTGAGAATGTTCTTAACTTAGGCACTTATTTGCATACTACAAGCCACTTCATATTCACCATTATTTGCTTCATGACATCGTAATACTTGTGCTTTTGCCATCAACGGTGGCACACTACCACCGCCTGAATTGACTTCGATGAATAGTTCGGCATCTTGTGGCAAAGGCTCATCGGTTACAAATGATACGCCTTGTGCACTTAAATTATGGACAGTGCCAACCATCAAATCATTGGAGCCATCCATTTTAAATCGCAAACCACAATCGACATCCATACGTGTGAAACTTCGGTGATCATCAACATTAGTAATCATAACGTTCCCCTAAAACATTAACTGACGATTTAAGTTTAGTTCAAAATTAGGACAGCTGTGAGAATGGGGTGGTAAAACTCCTTCAAAAATTATTATGCTTAAAATATCAAATACTATTACGATTCCTGCACAAGAAATTGAATTACAATATATTCGCGCTCAAGGTGCTGGGGGCCAACACGTCAACAAAACCTCCACTGCTGTGCATCTTTTCTTTGATATCAACGCCAGTGAAGCTTTGCCGCAACGACTAAAACAAAAGTTACTAACTACCCCAGATCACCGAATCAGTAAATCCGGTAAAGTCATCATAAAAAGCCAAGGCAGTCGCAGCCAAGATAGAAATAGAGAAGTTGCCTTAGAACAGTTTGTTCAACTACTCCAAGAAGCTAATAAAATTAAGAAAAAGCGCATTGCTACGAAGGCGACCTATTCATCAAAACTCAAACGCCTAGATAAAAAGAATCAACGAAGCCAAGTTAAAAAGCTTCGCCGCAATAAATCAGATTATTAATTGCTGATTCAAATAATAGAATCCTAGTTATTTTCAGTAAGCACATCTAATTCTTTTTGATATAGTTTCTTTACATTGTCAGGGGCATACGTAATTGCCTTATGATAATGACTCATCGCTAACTCAAATCTCTTTAGGCCAACATTAGCAACAGCCAATCCACTCCAGTATCGATGATCATTCGGACGCTGATGCAACCCAGATTGATAAACGTTTTTTGCGCGTTTGAAACGTTGATGTTTAATAAAGAATCGTCCAAAAAAATGGTGCCAACCAATGACTTGATAATGTCCCAGAGCTTGTTCAAATTCGTTAAACTGTTTCAAATCATCTGCTGCTACGGCATGACGAAACAAACTAAATTTCGTTTGTGTAGCGACCTCATCACTCACACCATAGCGCTTGGCACGAACTCGATAATAATCTTTAATTGCGTCCACACCACCAAATGATGCCACTTCGGTCAATGAATTAAATACAATATCAGGATAATCTTCAAATACCCACGCTAAACCATCACTCAGCGCTTCAACTGGCGAAGTATGGTGATCATAAAGCCCCGAATAACGATCACTCACCCTAAAATGCCATTTAATTCCCTGCTGTTTATTCTTTTCAAACAATGTCACCAATGATCGATGTCCAGCCAGTGTAT
>MPDF01000123.1 GCA_001874365.1 Gammaproteobacteria bacterium MedPE
AACGCGATTGCACGTCAAAACTAATGACGCATAAAAAGTGCTATACACTGCCTTCCAAAAAATCCTGCGCAAAACGCTGCAACACACCACCAGCGCCATAAACAGAAACTTCTTCCGCTGTGTCTAAACGACACTTAACATCAATAGTGACTTGCTCATCATTACGTCGAGTCATTAACACTTGCAGCGCAGCACTCGGTGCAGGGTTACCGATAACATCATAGGTTTCAGTACCATCGATATTGAAAGTCTCACGAGTTTCGCCATTGGCAAACTCAAGCGGTAAAACCCCCATGCCAACTAAGTTAGTACGGTGAATACGCTCAAAACCTTCGGCTAAAATCACTTCAACACCCGCTAAGCGAACGCCTTTAGCTGCCCAGTCACGTGATGAACCTTGGCCGTAATCAGCGCCAGCGACAATGATCAGTGGCTGTACGCGATCCATATAGGTTTCAATCGCTTCCCACATACGTGATTCAACACCTTCAGGCTCAATACGTGCTAGTGATCCTTGCTTGATTTCGCCATTGTCATCACGGCACATTTCATTAAGCAGTTTAGGATTAGCAAAAGTTGCACGCTGCGCGGTTAAGTGATCTCCGCGATGTGTAGCATATGAGTTAAAATCAACTTCTGGCACGCCCATTTTATCAAGATAAGCACCCGCGGCACTCGCTAACTGAATAGCGTTTGATGGTGATAAATGGTCAGTCGTTATGTTATCGCCAAGTACCGCTAACGGACGCATTCCTTTCATGGTGCGCTCGCCTGCTAATGCACCTTCCCAATAAGGGGGACGACGGATGTAGGTGCTCATTTCACGCCAATCGTATAGCGGTTTAATTTGCTCGCCCATTTCAACTTTAACGTTAAACATCGGCTCATAAATAGATTTAAACTGTTCAGGCTTAACACTAGCATTCACAATCGCATCGATTTCTTCATCCGACGGCCAAATATCTTTGAGCGTAATTGGATTACCATCTTTGTCACTACCTAGGGCATCTTGTTCAATATCAAAGCGCATAGTACCGGCGATTGCATAAGCAACGACCAGCGGCGGTGATGCTAGAAAAGCCTGTTTTGCATGTGGATGAATACGACCATCAAAGTTACGATTCCCCGATAATACCGCTGTTGAATACAGGTCACGATCGATGATTTCTTGCTGGATCTTAGGATCAAGCGCGCCACTCATGCCATTACAGGTTGTACAGGCAAAACCAACAATGCCAAAGCCAAGCTGTTCAAGTTCGGGTAGTAGCCCAGAATCTTTTAGATAAAGCTCTGCCACTTTTGAACCTGGTGCGAATGAAGACTTAACCCAAGGTTTTCGAATAAGACCTAACTCGTTTGCTTTGCGAGCTACCAAACCTGCCGCCACTACATTACGTGGATTAGAGGTATTGGTACAACTGGTAATCGCTGCAATGATAACCGCACCATCTGGCATTTCACCTTCAGTCTCTGTCCACTCTTTAGCAATACCGCGAGTAGCAAGGTCGCTGGTTGGAAGACGACGGTGTGGATTTGATGGGCCTGCCATGTTGCGACAAACTGATGAAAGATCGAAGGTAAGTACGCGTTCGTACTTTGCCTCTGTCAGACTATCTGCCCACAACCCTGTTTCTTTCGCGTATTGTTCAACTAAGGCGACTTGCTCCGGCTCACGGCCCGTTAATTTTAAGTAGTCGATTGTTTGCTCATCGATATAGAACATACCCGCACTAGCGCCAAACTCTGGTGTCATGTTAGAGATCGTTGCGCGATCGCCAATCGTCAGGCTCGCAGCACCTTCGCCGTAGAACTCTAGATATGATGATACAACTTTTTGTTCACGTAAAAACTCAGTAATCGCTAACACGATATCTGTTGCCGTTATGCCCGGTTGGCGTTTACCTACAAGACGAACACCAATAATGTCTGGCAAGCGCATCATTGATGGACGACCCAGCATAACAGTTTCCGCTTCCAAACCACCAACGCCCAATGCGATAACACCTAAAGCATCTACGTGTGGCGTATGTGAATCAGTTCCAACACAAGTATCTGGAAAAGCAACGCCGTCACGAGCTTGAATCACTGGCGACATCTTCTCAAGGTTTATTTGATGCATAATGCCGTTACCAGCTGGAATTACATCAATATTGTCAAAAGCGTCCTGACACCAGTTGATAAAATGGAATCTGTCTTCATTACGGCGATCTTCAATAGCGCGGTTTTTATCAAACGCATCGCTGTCAAAACCGCCATGCTCTACCGCCAAACTATGATCGATAATTAACTGTGTCGGTACAATAGGGTTGACTTTGGCAGGGTCACCGCCTTGTTCGCTAATCGCGTCACGCAACCCAGCTAAATCAACTAGCGCCGTTTGGCCTAAGATATCGTGACAAACCACACGTGCTGGATACCAAGGGAAATCAAGATCTTGTCTGCGATGAATAATTTGTTCCAGTGACGCCGTTAAGTCGTCAGGGTTACAACGACGTACAAGCTGTTCAGCTAGGATACGAGACGTATAAGGAAGGGTTGCATAAGCGCCTGCTTGAATGTCTTCAATAGCGGCGCGCGTGTCATAATAATCTAATGACGTGCCTTTCAGTTTTTTACGGTATAGAGTGTTATTCATAAGTGTTTCCGTAGAATCTAAGGTCGCGCTAATTTTCATTGCTTTCTTTTGTAGCGACGACTCAATCCTCCTACACGTATTCAGGTAGGAGGTCTGTAGTAGACTATCGCTCGCTAATTGGCGTCACTTTACGTGGTTCGCTGCCCGTGTAGTCCGCGCTTGGGCGAATGATGCGGTTGTTCGAGCGTTGCTCGATAACGTGTGCCGCCCAGCCTGTTAAACGTGAACAAACGAAAATTGGCGTGAATAGTTTCGTTGGAATACCCATGTAGTTGTACGTAGATGCGTGGAAGAAATCAGCGTTACAGAATAGCTTCTTGGTGTCCCACATGAACTCTTCACAGGCAACTGAGATATCGTAAAGTGAAGTATCACCATTCTCTTGTGCTAGTTTTTCAGACCATTCTTTGATAATAACGTTACGTGGATCAGATGTGCGGTAAATCGCGTGACCAAAGCCCATGATTTTTTCTTTACGTTCTAACATGCCAGCCATTTGCTCTTTTGCATCTTCAGGAGATGTAAAGCGCTCAATCATATCCATTGCCGCTTCGTTGGCGCCACCGTGTAGTGGACCACGTAGTGTACCGATAGCGCCAGTGACACAAGAGAACATGTCAGATAGTGTTGATGCACAAACACGCGCCGTAAAGGTTGAAGCGTTGAACTCATGCTCTGCGTATAAGATTAATGATACGTCCATTACACGGCGATGTTGCTCGCTTGGTGTCGTACCGTTTAGAAGACGTAAGAAGTGACCGCCTAAAGACTCTTCATCGGTTACACAGCTAATATCTTCACCGTCGTGGCTAAATTTATACCAGTAACACATGATGGCAGGGAATGCTGCAAGAAGACGGTTAGCAGCGCGATGTTGCTCGCTAAAGTCGTTTTCAGGCTCTAAGTTACCTAAGAATGAACAACCGGTGCGCATAACATCCATTGGATGCGCATCTTGTGGGATGCGTTGAAGCACTTCTTTTAGCGCTTGTGGTAAATCACGCATTTCAAACAGTTCAGCTTTATAAGCTGCTAATTGCGCTGTATTTGGCAACTCGCCATTAAACAGTAGATAAGCCACTTCTTCAAACGTTGCATTATCAGCAAGATCACTCACATCATAACCACAGTAAGTTAACCCACTACCGCTTTTACCAACGGTACATAACGCCGTCTCACCAGCACTTTGACCACGTAATCCTGCACCACTTAATTTTTTATCACTCATTGCCATTCTCCTGACTTTCTTCCTGATTATTTATATTTTTATATTCGAATTTTAAAACTGTTATTTGTTTTTACCTTCAGCAAACAAAGAATCTAATTTCTGTTCGTAATCGTGGTAACCAAGGTAATCATATAAGTCCATGCGAGTTTGCATCGTATCAACAACCGCTTTTTGATCCCCTTGCTCTAAAATGCTGGTGTACACCAACTCAGCAGCTTTATTCATAGCGCGGAAGGCAGATAACGGGTAAAGCACCATCGCCGCGCCCCACTCACCTAATTGCTCTTTATTCCACAATTCAGTTTGCCCAAATTCAGTAATATTCGCCAAAATTGGTACATCTAACGCTTCGCTGAACGCACGATAATGTTCTTCTGTTTTTACTGCTTCGGCAAAAATCCCGTCAGCGCCTGCAGCAACATAAGCTTTAGCACGTTCGATAGCCGCTTCTAAGCCTTCTTGAGCAAATGAATCAGTACGCGCCATAATGAAAAAGTCAGGATCAGTACGCGCATCAACTGCCGCTTTAATACGATCAACCATTTCTTCAGTCGACACAATTTCTTTATTCGGGCGATGACCACAACGCTTTTGCGCAACTTGATCTTCCATATGAACCGCAGCGGCCCCTGCTTTTTCCATATCACGAACGGTTTTAGCAATGTTAAATGCACCGCCCCAACCAGTATCAATATCAACAAGCAACGGTAAATCACATGCCGAGGTAATTCGCTGTACATCAACAATGACATCATTTAATGACGTCATCCCTAAATCAGGTAAGCCGTAAGAAGCGTTCGCCACACCGCCGCCTGATAAGTAAATAGCTTGATGACCGATTTGTTTCGCCATCATCGCTGAGTATGCGTTAATAGTACCGACGATTTGTAGTGGACTATTTGCTGCTAATGCTTCTCTAAATTTCTTGCCTGCGCTCATCATATTTTCCTCTGCCTGTTGGCTCATCTAATTTTGTTCAACAACATCAAGTGTCGCTGTTAGTTATTACAATTTGGTTTCAATATTTTTCATTGAATAAGTGATGTGACGACGCATTAACATTTCCGCCAATTCAGCATCGCGGTTAGCAATGGCTCGCACAATATGTTTGTGCTCATCAAACGCCGTTGTAACTCGCGGACCAGCCATACCAAGTTGCACACGATACATGCGGACTAAATGGTAAATGCCATCGATGAGGGTGCTGATCAGATGTTGATTTTTACTGCCTAAAATAATGCGATAGTGAAAGTCGACATCGCCAGCTTCTTGATAATAAGACTCGCCGCTTTCAACTTTTTTAGAATGAGAATTCAGTAGTTGCTGCAAGTCGGCGATTTCATCATCCGACATATTCTTGGCCGCAAGTCGTGCGCCCATGCCCTCTAACGCCTCACGCACCTGATACAACTCAATCAACCCTTGCGGCGAAAACGAAACGACGCGCGCACCAACATTGGCTTTACGCTCAACCAAATTAGAGGCTTCTAACCGATTAATCGCTTCACGAATAACAGCACGGCTCACTTCGTACTTTGTCGACAATTGTGTTTCGCTCAGTTTAGAGCCCGCCGCAATATTCCCTTCAACAATATCTTTTCGCAATTGAAAAAACGTTGTATCCGCTGCTGTTACTGGCTTTTCGGTAAAAAATGTCATGTTTAGCAAAAATGCCCATCACTTAAAGTGTCGACAATATTGCTATTTTTTTTACATTTGGTCAACAAAAAAGCCTAGATTGTCGACAAAAGGATAATAGGAAGTGGAAAGTAAGTGTTACGAACAATAGAATGTCAGAGAAATATTCACTGTAAATAGATAAAATTAAATCGTAAGAGATTTCTTAATTTGGTTATTTATCATAGAGAGGCTAACAAATTTCACTTGTTCAGCTAATAAAAAAGAAGGCCGCGGATTAGTAGCTATAAATAACCGATGGTATTCATAACTTTTCAAACGAAAACAAGCTCTTGTCGCTCTTCTTGTAGTTTGGGGTATTTCGAAAACATCATCAACCGCAATAAAGTTTTCAGCACGATACTGACCAACTTGCTGCGCAGTCAGTTTAGAGTCGTCGACTAAGGCAGCCATCATGGCGATAGACAGCACCGTAACAACAACAGCCAACACTGAAGAAATTAATTTGTACATCATAAACCTCCCTTTACGCGACACTAGACTATGTTAGCAATAGAACAGAATTAATTACTATCTGTGGCAATAACCCTTCCCAAGACAGCATAGTTCTATAAATCGTATTAAAAATACCTAACATCATACAATCAAAACAATGGCACTTTTAGATTTTTTATCTTCAGCTCCCACGTAATCCCCTCAGTCGCTCCAACTCTATCACTATCGACAGATAAGTAATAAGATGAGGAATTTGGTTGAACAATCCAATTGTATATATGCCCAGTTTTAACTTCCAACATAGTATCATCTTGAATACTTACGAGCTCATAACTCAAATTTTCCCATTTCACGTTTGACTTGTTTTCAATTTCGAAAATCAATTTATGGCTACGCTCATTAGGCAACTTAATAGCATTGACTTGTTTAATGATAAAGTCTTCTTGGTAATCTTTAAATTCCGATTTGAATCACACTAATGAATAAGCAAGATAGGTCGCTAGGATTGTATAAAAAATATTAAATAGTTTAAATTTTTTATACCATGGAATTTCTATATCACTTCGGCAATGACCACATACAACTGCCTCTTTCGGCACTTAACTACTTCACATAGAGTACTTTCTTGAATCTATTTCTTTCATACTCTTCACATTCCATGGAATTATTATCTAAAGATCGATGACCCTCTTAAATTACTAACTTCGAGAATTACTTCAACATCGCTTTCAAAGCTAGGCATTTCGACCTTCAAATCAGCAATACTTTGGGCTTTCACTTTCCACATTAGGTCTATTGCATGTTTTGGGTAAATGATACTGTTCCCATCTCGAAGCACAATCGAATATTCAACTTGACGCCAATCTTTATTCGTCGAATTGACGACTTTAAACACTAGGACTTTAGATTTTCCATCATTAACAAACTTCTCGCTTTCAAGCGTTGTCGTAAACTGTAGTTTATAGTCATTAAAATCTGCGTTAAATACACCAATTAAATTTAAAAAAATAACGCCACAAATACGATCATCAACCATGCTACAGACTAAAATATTGATTTTTTCATAGCACAGTTTTCCTACAGTATCTTTGCTGATAAATCTTTGATCGCTAGTTCCCATTGTGAAATCAGCGGTTTACTATCTATATAAATCGTTATATTTCCTTCTGAGTTTGGTTGTATCCACAATGGATACTCAGCAGCGGTAATGACATAAGATACTTTGCCATCATATTTACCGACCAGTTGATATTTCATATCACACCATTTTACTGCCGTTTGATTATCAACTTTAAACACTATTGCGTATTTACCGTCTTTTAAGTGAACCTCACTCACATAAACAGTTGTCAGCTTCGTAGAAAGCTCATTAAACTCTTGGAGAGATGCGTCTGCACCTCTAACTATGATTAATGCCCAAATAGCGATGGGAAAAATATATCCACTCACAACTTAATCGCCACCAAGGTTTTTGTAATCTACCGCAATACAAACATTCCCAAGAAGTTTCTAATATTTCATTGCAACAATATTTACATTTTTTGGCGGGCTTAATGAAGGAATAAACAAACTCAGTCTAAATTAATAGATATAAAGAAACACTTATTGACCGAGAATATTGAAGAAAATTTTGATAGGTGCATATCATGAATTCCTTTTATGATAAGTAGTATTTAGCAGTAAGACTAAACAATAAGTATCAGATTTACAAACAAAAATTATTTACCGTGAATGACAAAGCAACCTCAAATTCACGGTAAATTAAATATCACTTTTAACTATGGAAAATCAACATAGCATTACTAATATTCCAGTTATTATCATCGGCGAAAGTAAATCGCGTAACTTAAACACCTACCGCATTAAAGTTCGTGCCAGCAAAAATATTCAGTATCGATAGCAAGGTAAACAAGCATTGAACGTCACAATGTTTGGCAGCTATTTATATATGTAGTGGTCACCGAATTATAAGTATTCCAGTATCTTCGTTCAGACTGATTTGGCGTTAAACCACCATTATGCTGATGAGGCCTGACTTTACTGTAATACCCCATTATATAATTGACTACCGCGGCGTTCGCTTGTACCAATGATTGATAGCCTACTGTGGGCATCCATTCTGTTTTAAAACTTCTAAAGAAACGTTCCATTGGCGCATTATCCCAGCAGTTTCCACGACGACTCATACTTTGCTTGATTCGATATCGCCAAAGTAACTGGCGATACTTTTTACTCGTATAGTGACACCCTTGGTCAGAATGGAACATCACGCCTTTGGGGCGACCTCGTGTCTCAAAGGCCATCGATAATGCTTTACTTGTTAAAGCGCTATCTGGTGAATAAGACATTGCCCAGCCGATAGATTTCCTAGCAAACAAATCAATGACAACAGCTAAATAACACCAGCGTGTTCCTGCCCAAATGTAGGTGACATCACCGCACCAAGCTTGATTAGGCTCTACGACTACAAATTGCCTATCTAAGTGATTGGGTATGGCTACATGTTCGTTTCCGCCTCGCTTGTACGCATGTTTAGGAATTTGACAACTCACTAATCCTAACTACTTCATAATACGATTAGCGCGATAACGGCTTAATGGAAAATCTCTATCGGTGGCTATCTGCGCAATCGTTCTAGCGCCAGCAGAGTCACCACTTTCGGTGAAAATAGAACGAACCATCAATTTTGCCTTTAAACGCTTATTGCAAATGATTTTTGAACGATTGCGCCAGTAACCATAGCTGCTGCGATGAATACCCAAGACTTCACAGACTGTTTTGACGTTGTAGCTCTCTTGTAAAGCTTGGATTATTTTAAATTGTCTAGTGAGTCTGACACCAAGAGAGCTGTAGCCTTTTTTAGAATTTCCTTTTCTAATTCAATGCGTTTAATACGTTTTTCAAGTTCTTTAATTTTGATTTTCTCTGGCGTTAACGCCGTCGGTTGGTCTGCTACACCATTTCGCTCTTTCTTTAATTGTCGTGCCTACTTATCAACGGCTGACTTGCTTACTCCAACAGCTTCTGAGGCTTCTCTGACGGAGTAACCTTCATCGACAACAAGCTGTGCTGTTTCTAATTTAAATTCCGCTGAATAAGTTGGTCTTGTTCTAGTATTCATTGATTCACCTAAAGTTGATAAGGTGTGTGATAACACCTCTATTTAAGTGACCAAGTTCACTGTACCACTACAATAACCCAGCAAGAAGAGTGAACACGATACAGATAAATACTAAAAAATAAATTCAAGGTTATTCGCTATTCGACGTACACTCGAAGTCTATTTTTTATATTGCGAGCCCTAAACTATTAAATAACTAGTTGATATAATTTATTATTAATAAAAAATAATAAAGTTTGTAACCATTATTGAATTACTTGCGTCTATAT
>MPDF01000124.1 GCA_001874365.1 Gammaproteobacteria bacterium MedPE
TGAAATGCCTTCGGCGTGCGGTGCAACGCGCAGGTAGAAATCAGCTTTCACATCAACACGCATGCGGTCTTTAGTGATGAGCGAGTCTTTTTGTACTTTCTCAACTTCGATCCGCAGCGTGTTCATGTTTACTGGGATAGTTTCGTGTAATACCGGCAGACAGATTGCGCCGCCATCTTTTACGACTTTTTCACCGCCCATACCCGTACGAACAAATGCGATTTCCTTTGTTGCGCGCACATAAAGTTTAGCGAATATGAGTCCAATGATTAAGACGGCAAATACACCGGCGCCAGCCATAATCATAATAAATGTTGTATTTGAATCTAATGCTTCCATAGAGAGTTTCCTTTTTATTGAATATTACGCTGAATTACGCGTTAAATTTTACTGCAAGCCAGCATTTTTCTCGTTTTTCGACAAGAACCACTTGCTGAGATTGCTCAAATGTTTCATCGCTGGTTTCAGGTGCCACCAGCACATAATGTTTTTGATTAAATTGGTCGGTAAGCACAGCCTCAGCAGGTGAATGCTGGGTTGCTTTACCTATGGTAATTTTTGCCACTAATCCGGTAAATGAATTAGCTGATACCGCCGATGTTTCATTCTTTGGCATGAGTTTAGCGAGCGGTTTACCAATCAGGCGAGTCATGAACATTGCAGTAAAGATCGCGAAGATTGATGCTACAAATGAAGGGAGAGCCAATGTAAACCAATTAAGGTTTAAATAATTAAATGAGTAGCCTGCAATCGCAAAGGTCGATAGAAACAGAACCAGCCATACAAGTAGCGGTAGCTTGTTAAGATACAACCAACCAACGACGGAAGTTAAACCGCCAGAAGTTACAGTAGCATCAAGCTCAACATCAACTTCCATTTCAAAGGGAGAAAACTGATCGAAGAGACTCATAATACTTAAACCTACAAGCAGTCCTAATCCTTCAAAAAGTCCCAGAATGAGCACTGAACCTAAGGCAATTGCAAATGGCGTATTAAAATCGGCAACGAAAAATTCAAACATGGCCTAATTCCTTTTATGAGTTGAAGTGCTTATATTAATTATCTACGCATCTATATAACACAAAATGTTGATAAATAATCATTAACGTCCTTTTTAATGTGATGACAATGCACATCAAAGGCAGGTATAAATCATAGTAGATATTTAATACTTTACTTAAAAAAGCGAGTTCATAATTACACTTCATGTCATAATATGTCAACAAAACATCATTCAAATGATTATAATTCAGACAATAAAAAAGGCGCTTTCGCACCTTTTTAGCAACATTTAACGATGTTATTAGAACAGTTCAACGTCCGCTTCGTCCGTTAAATTATCCGTAGCCATCACAGGTTTGAGCTTTTTAGGCCGGTGATTTACATCCCAATGTGCGCCAGAAAGCACAAAACCATCCAGTACGGTTCGTAATGAATGGGACAATGCCACTAAATCATTTGACGAAAGCTCTTGTTCTCGAGAGCTTGCCAGTACTTCTTGATTTAATGCCACCATGTTGTCAATTTCTCGCTGCGCTTCTTGCGAAACAGACATTTGAATATCTGATGACTGTTTAATATTTCCAGATAGCTGATTGATACTGTTGATGGCTTCAAGCGCAATACTAAGGTGCTCTGATGTCTCAGAAGACAAATTCACTGATTCATTAGACGATTCTAAACCTACCTGCATTGTTTTATAGGCATTGTCGGTACTGCCAGCAATACGAGTCACTAAATCTCGTACTTCCTGCGTCGATGTTGCCGTGCGTTCTGCCAGCGTTCTAACTTCATCAGCAACGACAGCAAACCCTCTGCCCTGCTCTCCAGCGCGAGCAGCTTCAATAGCCGCATTTAATGCTAATAAGTTAGTTTGCTCTGCAATAGAATTAATGACATCAATGATGCTATTAATTTCATCGCTGTCTTTTTTCAACACATCAATATGAGATGCTGCTTGAGTCAGTTTCTCTTGCAGGTTTGTTACACTAATTTTGGCTTGCGACGAAGAATCCTGTGCAATTTTTGACGACTCTGCACTAACATTGGCTTGTTCAATCAGCGAGGCCAAATCATGATGCAAATTGTTTGACGCTTCACCAACTTGGGAAAGCGCGTCATGAATACTATGACCTAAGCTATCTTGCATAGTCGCCTTTTGCATCATGGTTGAATAAGAGTTATTAAGTTCTTCAGACATTGGATGAAGCCGAGCAGAAGAAGCATAAAGTGAACATAATGACTCATCCATTTTTTGATTATTCTGGTTAAGTCTCGTGAAAGCATGAGCTAGCATGCCGCCATTCTCTTGCGACAGCGATTTAGTCAAATCGATGCTGTTTCCAGAGCGAATACTTGATGCATAATTATTAAGTTCGGTGATACTTGAAAATAAACTGTTCTTTACGGCGACTATAAATACCGCAGTCGTAACGCCGCTCACCACCAAAATACCCGCGACGGCAGACCAACTTATTTCAAAGAACCAGCTACATAAGCCAATTCCAACAACCTGAACAAATGTGGGAACGATTAAAATCTGAATTAACTGTTGTGTTAATGATTTTTCCTGAGAATACGTTGAGTTAGATAAACTAGACATATGACGCCAACTGCTCCATTAGTTGCTGATTTCAATAAATAATCATACGGAGTTTTTTAGTTTACACAACAGTTTAAATTTTAATCTGTTATGTTGTTTTTTTATAATAAATGACACATTTCAGTCATTAGTTCGTGCTAAGCTCAGCTTTCACAGGAGGCTTAATGACCTATTCGCTTTATTTAGCACATATCAACGACACGCATTCACATTTTGAACCGACACCACTCGCTTTGAACTTACCTTTAGCAAACGGTGCCCTTGATATTTCTGTGCCATGTGGTGGTTACGCAATGATGGCAAGTACCATTAATCGTTTTCGTCATACTGCAAAACAGCAGGGTGTACCATCACTTTTTCTACATGCCGGAGATAGCTTTCAAGGAAGTTTGTATTTTAGTCGATTCAAAGGTTTAGCTAATGCGGTACTGCTTAATAAACTAATGCCTGATGCCATGACTATTGGCAATCATGAATTTGATCTGGGGAATTTACCGCTTTCTCAATTTATTAAAGCCGCCAATTTTCCCTGTTTGGCAGGTAATATGGATTTACAACATGAAAATCCAAGCAAAGAACTGCCATTAGCGACTCATGATAATTTGTTTTATTACAATAATGATAAAGCGATAGCGTCATACATCACACGACCATTACACGATAAAAAATTGGCAATTGTTGGTATAACGTTAGATCAAATGGCTAAAATAGGCTGTCCTGATCATGATTGCCACTTCCTTGACGCCATAGCAACGACCAGACGAACCATTGAGCACATTCAGCAACAAGGCATCGTTCACATTATTGTATTGTCACATCTTGGCTATCAAGGCGATATAGAATTAGCTCAGGCTGTATCAGGTATCAGTGTTATCGTTGGTGGACACTCACATACAATAACAGGTGATTTCAGCGAATTGGGTTTATCGTCAACACAACAATCACAAGTCATTATCAACGACACTTTAATTTTACAAGCCGGTAAACATGCAGAATCTATCGGACTTAGTAAATTAGATTTTGATGATAGCGGGAAGGTAGTTCAGCAAGACGGCGGTGTTAAGTTATTGCCTTGCGCTAATTGGTATCACGCACCAGAAAACAGCCATCTGACGGCAGAACAAATTAATCAATGTAATGACTTCATGATTCACAGTCCGCTGTTTGAGATGACCAAACCTTGTGCTGCTGTCACTGAATGCATCTACCATGACTACCGTCCGCTGATTGAAGCGATGAAAGCGAATGTGATCACGAGTTTATCCAAAGATTATCGCCATGTACGACTACCTAATGAGTTATTACCACAGGGCAGCGAGATTGCGCCACTTGTTGCACGTGCATTTTATCATTGTGCCAATGAACATTATTCTACTGACTTTGCACTTCATAACGCTGGCGGAGTTCGTGTATCACTCAATAAGGGCCCTTTGACAGCGGCAGATATTTGCGGGCGATTACTCCCTTTTGAAATCCAAATTGTGCGTTATAAAGTTCAAGGAAAGGTTTTAAAATCAGCACTTGAAGGTGGTATTAACAATGCTAAGAATAATGGTGTAATTGGTACAGGAGATGGTAGTTACCCTTATTGTCACGGTATCCAGTTTATCTATGATGAGGATAACCCAATGGGTGAACGTATTAGCTCATTAACGATTTATCAAAACGGACAATGGCAAGACGTATCCCCTAATGCATTCTATTATGGTGTTTCATCCGCTTATACCATCGCGGGTAAAGAAGGCTATGATGCGTTGCTGCAAGCAAGTGAGCAACACGATCTGCCCTATTCAATGAGTGATGCCTTTATAAAATACGTCAGTAATGAAAAGTTATAAACTGTGATAATCGAAATGTTTTGTTACTTATTTAACCTAGTACGTCGTTAATCAATGATTTCAATTTTCACCAATGTCATTAATAATCAATCTCAAATAAAACCCCTAAACAAGGAATTACAATGATTAAACAACTGTTACCTTTAACTATTGCAGCAGTATTTTGCATGGGAAGTGCCAATGCTGGTGATATCAGCGAAGGCGTTAAAAAAGCGATGAAGTCTGATATTCGCACAGCAAAAGAAGTAAAACGCGATAGAAACCGTCGTCCAGTTCAAACGCTTGAGTTCTTTGGTATTAAAGATGACATGAAGGTTTTAGAGCTTATTCCTGGCGGTGGTTGGTACACGAAGTTACTAGCACCTGCACTACGTGACAATGGCAAATACTACGCAGCGATTGGCACTGACCGTGTTAAAAAGAACCTTATTGGCAAATCAGGTTTTGATAAGGTCACTATTATCAATCCTGAAGCTAATATGAAATATAATAGCGAACTTCGCGACTTTGAAATTGAAAACCTAAACTTGGGCAGCAATGATTTCGATGCGATATTAACCTTCCGTAATTACCATAACTTTGTAGAAAGCGCACGCCATGACATGAACAAAGCGGCGTTTAAAGCGTTAAAATCTGGCGGTATTTACGGTGTTGTAGATCATACCCGTCGCCATATGCAGCGTGAAAACGATGAAAATGGCCGCCGCTTTGACCCTGTATTGGCAATTAAAGAAATCGAAGCAGCTGGATTTAAATTTGTCGATTATTCGAATATACATTACAAAGCTGACGATGAACTTCGCTATGAAGTAGGTCGTAAAACAGTTACAGGTAATACAGACCGTTTTACTTTATTATTTAAGAAAATGTAATAATTAAAGCAACAAAAAAGCGCTTACTTTTGATAAGCGCTTTTTTTATGCCTGAAATTTAAATCGTGCCTTTGTAAAAACTTTTAGTCTTCGACGACAAATTCCATTGGCGTGTATTTGATACCATGACGACATTGTTGTTCGTCAATAGTAGAAAAGCCCCATCGCTCATACACAGGGAGTGCATAAGCAGTTGAATTAAGCGTAAACTTGCCTCTGTTACCTTGTTTTAAGCTATGTTCATAGATAGCCTGCCAAAGCTTTCTAGCGATGCCTTTGTGCTGGTGTTGTTCGTCGACAAATAAATGAAACATGTGGCTGTAATCTTTCATCGCTATAACGCCAACGATATCATTACCCTCTTGCGCTACCAAATATGAAAATCCTTGCTCCATATAATCGCGAATAGCACGGTGTTCGACAGTCCTTAAAAAGAAATCTAAACCGCCTTCTTCAAATTCATCTAGCAACAAGCTCTGTGCATTACGTGCGATAAGATCACTAATGATCTTGCTATCTGCAATGACTGCTTGTCGTATCGTTATGGAAGCCACAAATTGATCCTTTCCTTGTTTACAGACCGACCATCATAAACCGACTGACGTAATTTTTCCATCCTATCAGCGACTTTAGTATGAGCACGATGGCGGATAAAGGATCTTATTTACTGAAAGTTATAGATCTTTAGGTTTGTTTTGGGCATTAAAAAAGCCCTGCATCCGTATTAATGAATGCAGGGCCTTTTAATCATTTAACGATTACAAGTCTTTCTTAGCCATTAGCTCACTAAAGGCAGCTAGCATTTCTTGCATCTTTTCACTTGATAAGCGCTCACCTTTGCTATCAACAATAGTCAATAAACTTAAGTCGCCACGTTCAACAAGTTTGATTTGATACTTCTCATTCTTCTGGAGTTTAATTTCAGCAACACTATTGTCACTTGAGAATAGGTTCGCCCAGAAACCATCTTTCAACGGTTTAAACGTTGTAAAGTAGGTGTTAACCGACTTATCGCGATCTTCTACTTCTAAACCAAGTTTAGGTAATACCGTCGCCAATTTTTCCCACGATAATTCATAAGGTGCATGAATTTGATAAACAGTATTGTCTTCGCTATCTAGGCCAAGGTCTAACTTAATGCCTTTATTTACTTTCACACGATTTGCCAATAGCTGCTTATGATGTTCAACATAAACTTGTGATAAGAAGTGATTAAGCATACGTGATTCATAGCGACGTTTAGCAAACTTATTCAATTCAACTGTTTGGCCTTGCTCTTGATGCTGAATCAAAGAGACAGCGACAATAGCCTTATAGCCTTGCGGCTCGACGTTGATATCAAATCGATATTGTTGATCTAAGGTTACATCATCATCTAAACCAAATAGAATTTTAAAATACTCATCAGAAGCAATAGTGCGTGTTGATAAAGAATGACCTACTTGCTCACTGCCAACACCATACCCTTGATTTGCAACAAAGGTTGTTAGTTTATTCCAAAGGTCATCTTGGAATTTATCTTTAGATAAGAATGATTCAAAAATAACTTCAGTTTTATCCGTTACATCGCTTGCAAGAGAGTTTGGTGCAACAGGCATTACTAATGCTGGCGCTCGAATATCAAGTTTATCACCGATTAACTCTTTATTAGCATTCGCTGATACGGCAGGAATATTGTAAGCCGTAGTATCTTTTAACGGCGTAAAACCTTCTGGGTATTTAACCTGTTTATCTGTCGTTTCTTTTAAATATTCAAAATTACCACTGGCTTGATGTCGTTCACTAAAACTACTACAACCCGATAAAATGATACCGCCACACAGGGCAATATAAAGCTTTCTCATTGTTACTCCAATCTTATAATACTTGTGCTTCTCGCATGGCGCTGTTTAGCAACTCATGATATTCGCTTGATAATTCTACTAATGGCAAACGCAATTGACCGTTTGAAATTGCACCTATTTGTGCCACACACCATTTCACAGGAATTGGATTTGCCTCAACAAACAGATGACCATGCAATGATTTTAGCTTGCTATTAATCTGTTCTGCTTGCTCTCGCTCACCCGCTAATGCGTGACGACATAAATCGCTCATTAGCTTAGGCGCTACATTATTTGTCACAGAAATAACACCGTGACCACCTTGCAGCATAAACTCTAACCCTGTGTCATCATCGCCACTAAACAGTAGGAAGTCATTATCACACAGCGCTTTGATCTCACTTAAGCGCGATAAGTTCCCCGTTGCTTCTTTAATTCCGATAATATTTTTAACTTTTGATAATTCTGCAACAGTTTCAGGTAACAAATCACATTGTGTACGACCCGGTACATTGTACAGAATTTGAGGGATTTCAGTGGCGTTTGCAACCGCTTTATAATGTTCAACAAGTCCGCGTTGCGGCGGTTTATTGTAATATGGCGTAACACCTAACATAGCATCAACACCGCTATCATTTAAGCGTTTAGTTAATTCAACAGCTTCTGAGGTCGAGTTTGAGCCATTGCCACCAATGACAGGAATTCTTCCGTTAACAAATGAAACCACCTGCTTAACTACTTTAATGTGCTCGTCATGGCTTAGTGTTGTTGATTCACCAGTGGTACCTACGGCAACTATACCGTCAGTGCCTTGCTGAATGTGAAATTCCACCAGCTGTTCTAATTGTTGATAATCAACATCCCCGTTGTCATTAAATGGGGTAACTAATGCAACAATACTACCTGAAAACATCACTTTAAAATCCTCTCTTTATCTAGGCAAGCTATGGTACGGATAGGAGGTAATAAACTCAAGGAATTAATCGCTTGATCACATAACAATCCTAAGAAATTGTTGAAAATTGTGCTAATATCACGTCCAAATTTTTACTCAATCATTTATACGTTTTATCGATAAGTCATTATTGATAACAGGAGCATCATGGATAACTTTCTTGTCGTCACTGCCGTGGGTACCGACCGCCCTGGTATTGTTAACGAACTAACAAAGATCGTCACCCAAACTAATTGTAATATTGTTGATAGCCGACTTGCCGTTTTTGGCAACGAATTTACGCTAATACTACTACTTAGCGGCGACTGGAATGCAATCACACGCTTTGAAACAGATTTGTCTGTGCGCAGTGCACAATTAGAGCTTATTACATTCATGAAACGCACAAGCGAGCACAAATTAATTAGCTATGAAGGCCAAGTTTCCGTCAAACTCGACGGTAAAGATGCGCCAGGTTGTATTGGGCAGTTTACAGAATATTTAGCCACCAAAAATATCGACCTTTGTAGCTTTAGAACCAAAGCTAAAAGCGGCTATCAACGTATTGAGATGCTCATCAATCTCACGAACAATACCGACTTCATACAATTACAACAACATTTCGATAAACTGGCTGAGCAACTTTCACTCACCATTCGATATGAACATCTTGAACAATATTAGAACTTAGCAATAGGATACTGAATGAATACTTTACAAGCAGGTGACAAAGCGCCTGAATTTACATTACTCGACCAAAACGAGAAAGAAGTCAGCCTTAACCAGTTTTCTGGAAAAAAAGTGCTTGTTTATTTTTACCCTAAAGCAATGACGCCAGGCTGTAATGTTCAGGCTCAAGGTTTACGCGATAGTCAAGATGCTCTAAAAGCGCTCAATGTAGAAGTATTAGGTTTGAGTCCTGACGCACCAAAGCGTTTAGTTAAATTCACTGAGAAGTTTGAGCTTAACTTCACTTTGTTATCAGATGAAGACCATGCTGTGGCTGATGCCTTTGGTGTCTGGGGTCTTAAGAAGTTTATGGGTAAGGAATACGATGGCATTCATCGCATGAGTTTTCTAGTTGACGAAAATGGCGTAATTGAACATGTATTTAATAAGTTCAAAACTAAGAATCATCACGAAGTGGTTCTAGCTCATTTAAACGACTAAATTTACACGGCGCTAGACACAAAAAAACCGCAAATTAATTTGCGGTTTTTTATTGTAAATAAGCTAATTAAATTTACTTCAAATTATCTATCTGTCTTGCT
>MPDF01000125.1 GCA_001874365.1 Gammaproteobacteria bacterium MedPE
CAGAAAGAAGCTGTGGGCCGTTACATTGTCACTAAGCCACTGTCCTAGCTGAGCCATTGGCCCATCTTGTTCATACTCCCAAGGTTCTAGTTGTAACGGCTGACTTAACATGCTGGGTGCAAAGACATCAATGTCAGTGCCCCAATGATGGCGGCATGCACCAGGTAACGCTGACCAGTGAAGAATATGTTTAAGCAGCTGTGCTTTAGTCACAGACGCTATATTAATCGTTTGATTATTGGCATCTTTGACTGGTCGTAAGCCATTTGCTTTGTTGTTCCAAATCATTTTTTGGCGCTCGAAAGAGCGAAAGCCACTGGCAATGCACAGATCGATATTATCGTCTTTAGCACTGGTAACTAGACGTTGCCAGTCACTTAGAATGTCAGAGTGTAGTAACTGCTGATGACCATTAGACTGCACTGGGCTGAGGTGCGATTCTGTTAGCCCTAGTGCTATTTTTTCCCTGTTTGTTAGCGAAGTTTCAAATGACATCAGCATAACCCTTTAATCGAGAAGTAACTTTTCTAATAAACGCTGATAGACATCAGTAAGAATTTCTAAGTCGTTAAATTTCACACATTCGTTCACTTGATGAATAGTGGCGTTTACCGGTCCTAATTCGACAAGTTCAGCGCCAGTTGGTGCAATAAAACGACCATCAGATGTGCCGCCACTAGTTTGGGGATCAGTATCATAGCCCGTGATTTCTTTAATGGATGAACGGACAGCGTTTAATAAATCGCCGTGATCCGTCAAAAACGGCAAGCCATTGTAGGTCCAGTCGATATCATAATCTAAGCCGTGTTGATCTAAGATCGCAATCACTCGCGCTTTGATTAAATCGAATGTCAGCTCGGTTGAAAAGCGCAGATTAAATTGTACTTTTAATAGCCCTGGAATGACGTTACCTGCGCCTGTGCCACCATTGATATTCGATATTTGAAAACTCGTTGGCGGGAAGTAGTCATTGCCGTGATCCCAGACTGTTTTGGCTAATTCATCTAGGGCAAGCATGGCGCTATGAATTGGATTGTTGGCGAGGTGAGGGTAGGCCACGTGGCCTTGCTTACCTTTGATAATGAGATCGCCAGTCAATGAACCGCGGCGACCATTTTTAACGATATCACCTAACTTAGCTGTGCTACTTGGCTCGCCAACAATACAATATTGAATTTTCTCGTTACGCGCTTCAAGCGTATCGATAACGCGTGTCGTCCCGTTAATAAATGGGCCTTCTTCATCACTGGTAATGAGAAAGGCAATAGAGCCTTTGTGATTGGGATGCTGTTCAACAAAGCGTTTGGTGGCAATCACCATCGCCGCAAGACTGCCTTTCATATCGGCGGCGCCGCGTCCGTGTAACATACCATCAATAAGTTTAGGTTCAAACGGTGGATTG
Source organism: Gammaproteobacteria bacterium MedPE (assembly GCA_001874365.1). Taxonomy (GTDB): domain Bacteria; phylum Pseudomonadota; class Gammaproteobacteria; order Enterobacterales; family Psychrobiaceae; genus Psychrobium. The sequence goes on from MPDF01000125.1 coordinate 1,403, forward strand.
TCCCAGTGGCTTATCTCACCTACGGGAACGACATCCGTATGACCTGCAAAACAGAACAGTGGGCCGGTGTCGCCTTTACGTGCCCACATATTTTGCGTGTCTTCAAAATTCATTGGCTCGATGTTAAAACCTAATGGCTCTAAATAGCTAGCCATGAGTGCTTGGCAGCCTTCATCAAGTGGGGTAATTGATGGGCGCGACAAGATATCGATGCTTAAATCATAGAGCGCTTGATCGTTAATGGTATTTACGTCAGACATAGTGATTTCACTTACTCGCGCTGTTATTCAAAAAAGGCTTGATACTGAGCGTCTTTAAAACCCAACAAGGCATCACTTCCTTTCACTAATAAAGGACGTTTAATTAATGTTGGTGTGGCTAAGAAAAGGGCTTTTAAAGCGGCTGGTGTCGTATCAGCTTTTTGCTCGTCAGTTAGTGCGCGGTAGCTCGTACTGCGTTTATTTAGCATTTGCTCTACATCGCTTATTTTACACAGGCTGTCTAATAATGTGCTATCTAAACCGTCTACACGGTAATCGTGAAAAGTGTATTCTACATTGTTGGCATCAAGCCATTTCAGTGCTTTTTTAATTGTATCGCAGTTTTTGATGCCGTAAATAGTGGTGCTCATGAGATTTCCTAAATTTATTTTTGTTTGATGATGCCTGTTAGCACGGTTTCTTCTGCGACTCTGACACTGCCATAATGTGGCTTGGTCGTTAACACGCCATGGCTGATGAGTAGGGCAATATCGAGATGCGGAAGTTGTTTTCTAATGTTTATTAAATCAAGTTCAATTAAAGGGTCGCCTTGTTTCACACGTTGTCCAAGATTTATTTTTCGAGTGAAGCCAACACCGTGCGTCGTTATTGCCGACGAACCACAGGTGAGTTCTACGATGACACCATGGGAGGCTTGTAATTTTATTTGATGACTGGTCGCGGCCACTTCTGTTACCACACCATCACACGGCGCAACTAAACGACTGCCTAACGGTTTTAGCATAATGCCTTGACCTTGCAGACCATGGCTAATAACTGGCTCGTAATGTTCAGTCAACGGTAATGCTTCGCCGCTTATAGGGGCCACAAAATCGAGCTTAGTAAGTTGTGAAGATGGTTTGTCTGACATGGTCATTTTTTTATTGAGGCTTGTTTAATTGATTAACTTTGTAGTCATTTTTCTCTAAAACTGCAATCGCCTGAGCAAAGGAGTCTTTTTTGACAAGAATATAGTCGGTATCGAATGTTGAGATAGCAAAAATACTAATACTCGCTTCTGCTAAAGCGCCCGCGATGCCAGATAAAATACCCGTGAGAGAAAAGTTTAATGGCCCCATTACTTCTAGACAACGCCAACCCGATTCTTTATCGAGGCTTTTTAATTCCAATGATGAAGGTACAACAACAGATAATTCGTCTTCAGTTTTAGCAAGAAAATAGATATCTTGATCAAAAATACGTGCGTCGGGGCGCGTTTCAGGTGTAAAGCTGTGAATAGTAAATTCTACTTGTAGTTCTGCTAACGTCTGCTTAGGCATTCAATTTTCTCCGCTAAATACTGCTGTCCATTGAACGGTTTAGTCTACCTCTTAATACAACAAAGGGGAACCTAAGTTCCCCTTTTGAAATAATCTTGGTTAGTCATTATTGAACGTTTTCTTGGTCGCCAAATACGTTAGCAAATAACGCTGTTGATAAGTAACGCTCGCCTGAGCTTGGTAAGATAACAACGATAGTTTTATCTGCAAATTCTGGTAATGCTGCAATACGGTTTGCTGCGATAACAGCGGCGCCAGATGATATACCTGCTAAGATACCTTCTTCGTCCATTAAACGTTGAGCCATTTCAATCGCTTCTTCGTTGTCGACTTGCTCTACAAGGTCAACAAGATCAAGGTCTAGGTTACCCGGAATAAAGCCCGCACCAATACCTTGGATTTTATGAGGTCCAGGTGTTAGTTCTTCACCAGCTTTCGCCTGAGTAATCACTGGAGAATTTGTCGGCTCAACAGCAACTGAGGTAATTGCTTTGCCTTGGATCTGTTTAATGTATTTGCTAACACCTGAAATTGTTCCGCCTGTTCCAACGCCAGCAACGAAAACGTCGATTTCGCCGTCAGTGTCTTCCCAGATTTCGGGACCTGTTGTCTTTACGTGGATCTCTGGGTTCGCAGGGTTTTCGAATTGCTTAAGTAATACATAGCTGTCTGGCGCGCTGTCTTTTAGCTCTTGCGCTTTAGCAATTGCACCACCCATGCCTTTAGCACCTTCGGTTAATACTAAATTAGCACCTAGTGCTTTTAGCAATTTACGGCGCTCAAGGCTCATTGTATCCGGCATGGTTAATGTTAATTTGTAGCCTCGAGACGCTGCAACGAAAGCTAAGGCAATGCCTGTATTACCACTGGTTGCTTCGATGAGTTCTTTGTCTTTCGTTAATTCGCCATTTTTCTCAGCAGCCCAAATCATGTTGGCACCGATACGACATTTAACGCTGAAGCTCGGGTTGCGGCTTTCTACCTTCGCAATCACCTTGCCATTTGATACTTTGTTTAAACGAACTAGTGGTGTTTTACCAATAGTTTGTGAATTGTCTTCTACGATATTAGCCATGTGTTTTCTCACTCTATTAGACGACAGGACTCTGTCATAATTGGTCATACTTGAATAAATTTCTTCTGTTATAGCTAGATTATCGAACTGAGCAAATAAGTGAAATGATATTTTGTTATAACGATATGTAATAAAAAACTAAGTTCTTATTCCAATACGTCGCAGGCGGTTTTTTTTACTCATGACGATTTTATGTTAGTGTTTAAACATCTGTTTAATCTGTAATATAAAATCTACTATGTCTTTTGAATCTACTGAAAACTATGTGGTAAGTGATGAACTTCGCTTAGCCGTACAAGCCGCTATTACTCTTGAAAAACCATTGTTGATAAAAGGTGAGCCTGGCACTGGTAAAACCATGTTGGCATTGGAGCTAGCAAAATCGATGAATGCGCCGCTATTGCAGTGGCATATCAAATCGACAACCAAGGCGCAGCAGGGGTTATATGAATATGACGCTGTATCGCGTTTACGTGACTCACAACTTGGTGATGATCGCGTTAAAGATATTGGTAACTACATTGTTAAAGGCAAAATGTGGCAAGCCTTTGAAAGCACTGAGCGTCCAATTTTATTGATAGATGAGATTGATAAAGCGGATATCGAGTTTCCAAACGATTTATTGCAGGAGCTCGACAAAATGGAGTTTTTTGTTTATGAGACTCAAGAGTTGGTCAAAGCAAAAGTTCGCCCCATTGTTATTATTACGTCAAACAACGAAAAAGAATTACCTGATGCCTTTTTGCGTCGTTGTTTTTTCCATTACATTCAATTCCCTGATGACGCACAAATGCAAGAGATTGTGAATGTGCATTTTCCTGATGTGAAGCCTAAATTACTTGAACAAGCGCTAACGCGTTTCTTTGAAATGCGCCAACTTGGCGGCATTAAGAAAAAACCGTCGACATCTGAGTTACTCGATTGGCTTAAGTTGTTATTAGCACAAGATATTGCGCCTGAAGTACTTCGCGACAAGCAACATGACGAGTCGATTATGCCTTTATATGGTGCATTGCTTAAGAATGAGCAGGATATGACATTATTTGAAAAAATCGCTTTTTTGGCACGTAGGCAACAATAATGCTGGTGGATTTTTTCTTTACGTTACGTAAATACGAACTGAAAGTGAGCGTACGTGAATTACTTGATTTGATTAAGGCGCTTGAGCAGCAAGTGGTGTTTGGTGATATTGACAAGTTTTATCAACTTGCACGCATTGTGATGATCAAAGATGAAAGCCAATATGATAAATTTGATCGTGCTTTCGCTGATTATTTTGAAGGCGTTAGTTCGATTGATTTATTTGATAAAGACATTCCTAATGATTGGCTACGCAAAGAGCTAGAAAAGTTTTTAACCGACGAAGAAAAAGCCAAACTGGAAGCGTTAGGCTCTCTTGATGAGCTACTTGATACGCTGCAACAGCGTTTGAAAGAGCAAGAAAAACGCCATCAAGGGGGGAATAAGTGGGTGGGTACTGGCGGTACATCACCGTTTGGTGCTTATGGCTATAACCCCGAAGGTGTGCGTATTGGTCAGGCGGGCAACCGCCACAATCGTGCTGCGAAAGTATGGGATAAACGTGAGTTTGCCAATTTAAGCGATACTGAATTATTGGGCAGTCGTAATATGCAGGTGGCGCTACGCCGTCTTCGAAAATTTGCCCGTGCTGGCGCGCAAGATCAGCTAGATTTAGAGCAAACCATTAAATCAACGGCTAATAATGCAGGCTATCTTGATATAAAAATGAAAGCCGAGCGCCACAACGCTGTCAAGGTATTGATGTTTTTTGATGTCGGTGGTTCGATGGACCCGTATATCGAGCAAGTTGAACAGCTTTTTAGTGCCGCCAAAACAGAATTTAAACACCTGGAGTATTTCTATTTTCATAACTGTGTTTATGAAACGGTATGGCAAGACAATAGTCGCCGTTATACGGATAAAAAAGAGGTATGGGAACTTATTCGAACCTACGGCCGTGACTATAAAGTTATTTTTGTGGGTGATGCGTCAATGGGGCCCTATGAAATCAGTTATCCCGGTGGCAGTGTCGAGCATTGGAATGCTGAAGCGGGAGAAGCGTGGCTTAATCGTTTAACTAGTCATTTTGATAATGTCGCTTGGCTTAATCCTGTTAAAGAAGCACATTGGCAATATACAGTGAGTATCGATTATATTAAGCAGTTAATGAGTGACAATATGTTTCCTATGACCATTGCTGGTTTGGAAAGCGCAATTAAATCACTGCGCTAAAAATAAGAATAAAGGAGTTTGCTGGTGAGTGATACCTCAATGACTAGTCGTGAAGATACAAAAGACCGTATTACTCCAGTGGCATTTGCGCCTGATCCTGATTTGTTTGAACTACCGCTTGCTAGGCCGTGGCGTCGTGGTGGCGCTATGCTGTGCGATCTTATGATTGTCGCGGTTTTAACAGCAATGGACGATGTATTTTTAATGAGTCTATTGCTCGTTGTATGGTTGTTGCACAAAGCTAAGCAATGGCGTTTATTAGGTGTTTTAGGAAGCTACGGTGTATGGGCAATTAGAGGGGGCAGTCTTTTAATTATAATGGCGGGCTTTTATGCCAGTAGTGTGCTTTTTTTAGATAATGAATCAACGCCTGAGGAAGATGCTGAGTTGGTTGGTGACTTAGCAATGATGGCGCTAGGCGCACTGCATGGTAGTGAATGTCAAAAGGCGCAGTGTTGGCAAGATATATTAGAGCCAATTGTTGATGAGAGCTTAAAGAGTAGTGATCAACTCAATGCTTTAAAACCAGTGGAGTTTGTCGAACGCTTTACGGAAAATAGCGGATTGAACGACGAAGAAAAAGCAAAACTCTTACAGTGGGCCAACGATAATCCCAAGTGGCAAATAAATACTGTGGATGGCGAGCGCAATAGTGCTGACTCTAATACCTCAGTAGATACGCCTGCTAGTGCTGTTTCACAAAGTAGCGTTAATGATAGTAAAGAATCAACAGCAAGAAGCGAAGCGACGTCCCCTATGCAGTGGGTGATGGGGGTCATTGACGACCTTGGATTAGGATTTGGTTTCGCTGCAATCTATTTTACGTGCTTTACCGCATGGTTTAACGGTCAAACATTAGGTAAAATGCTGTTTAATACACGTGTTTTACAATTAAGCAATGAGCCGATGGGGCTGTGGGATGCTTTTGGTCGATATGGTGGTTATGGTGCTGGTCTTGCAACGGGCTTATTAGGATTTTTCCAGATTTATTGGGATGCCAATAGGCAAGCTATTCAGGACAAAATATCAGCGACAGTTGTCGTCGATCTAACCTTAGCGACTAAAGAAGATAAGTTGACCGTAATCAAGCAGCACATAACCATAAAAGAACCCGTTGCTAAAAATATAAATGACGCTGGAGATGATACAGCGTAAAAATAAGAGACCGTCAAAGCGGTTGGAGAGAATAAATAATGTCTATTGTGTTAAGTGGAACTGGGCTATACACCCCACCTCATAAAATTTCTAATGATGAATTAGTTGGCGCATTTAACCAGTATGTCACTGAGTTTAATCAAGAGAATAGCGCAGCAATTGATGCTGGAGAACTCGACGCGTTAAAGCCATCAAGCAGTGAGTTCATTACCAAAGCTTCTGGTATTGAAAATCGGTATGTGATGACCAAAGAAGGCATTTTAGATACTAAAAAGATGATGCCATTAACGCCACAGCGCAGTAATGACGAAGTCTCTATTCAAGCTGAAATGGCCATTGGCGCAGCCAAGCAAGCGTTGGTTGCGGCGAATAAAACACCTGAAGATATAGATTTAATTATTGTGGCGTGTTCTTACACCCAACGCGCCTATCCAGCGATTGCAATTGAAGTTCAACAGCAATTGGGTTGTAGTGGCTGGGCATTTGATATGTTGGTGGCATGTTCGTCGGCGACGTTTGGAATTATGAATGCATCAAACGCCGTAGAAAGTGGTACTGCTAAATGTGTATTAGTGATCAGTCCAGAAATTGCTTCGCCACAAATTAATTATCGCGACCGTGATAGTCACTTTATTTTCGGTGATGTTGCGACAGCAGTTGTCGTTGAAAAGGAAGAAACAGCAACAAGTGATCATGCGTTTAGAATCTTAGCGAAGAAACCAATGACGAGTTTTTCGAACAACATTCGCAGTAATTTTGGCCACCTAGCACGCCATACGCCTGAGCAAGCATTTGAAGGTGATAAGCTTTTTGTGCAGCAGGGGCGAAAGGTATTTAAAGAAGTACTGCCAATGGTGTCTAAGCTTATTGACGAACAGATGTCGCTTGCTGGTATTGAGAAAGATGATTTAAAACGTTTATTTTTACATCAAGCAAACATTAATATGAATACTTTTATTGCAAAGAAAGTGTTAGGAAGGGATCCTATTGGCAATGACGCGCCAATTATTCTTAATGAATTTGCAAATACAGCATCTGCTGGTTCAATTATCGCCTTCCACCGTTTTCATGATGACATGGTAGCCGGTGATAAAGGTATCATTTGTTCATTTGGCGCTGGTTACTCAGCTGGTTGCTTGATCATTGAACATATATAAGCGCCACAACATACTCAATTAATCATACAATGCTAATGTTTGTCATTATCATTTTTTTGGAAGTCATAAATGATTCGACTCGATAAGTTCTTAAGTGATAACGCTAACCTAACGCGAAAAACAGCTAAGCATGCATTGCATCGCGGTGATGTCACCGTTGATGATGTAGTGGTTAAAAAGCCTGACGTCAAAATATCAAAGCAGCAGGTTAAACTAAACGGTGAGCTGGTTGAGGTGGTCGGTGATTTGTATATCATGCTTCATAAGCCTGCCGATTATGTCTGCTCGACAGTGGATGATGACGGGTTAAGTGTTTTAAATCTTGTTAATACGCCGTGGCGTGAACAGCTTCACATTGCAGGAAGGCTGGATAAAGATACGACGGGATTAGTGTTGTTAACAAATGACGGGAAATGGTCCCATCAGGTGACTTCTCCTAACGCAAAATGCACTAAAGAATATTTAGTGACGGTAGACCGACCGCTTAATGATGAGCTAATTGCTGAATTTGAGAACGGGATCATGCTAAATAATGAAAATAAGCCAACGAAACCGGCTCAATTGACTATTCTTGGTGAATATCGCGCAAAGCTAATTATTAGTGAAGGAAAGTATCATCAGGTTAAGCGAATGTTTGCCGCCGTTGGCAATCATGTCAAAACATTGCACCGATCACGTGTCGGTGAGCTTGTTTTAGATGAGTCACTTGAAGAAGGTCAATGGATAAAATTAACTGAG
>MPDF01000126.1 GCA_001874365.1 Gammaproteobacteria bacterium MedPE
CTCACGATCAATAACAATCAGTATTAAGAACCTTAATTGTGAAAGATCATGAATAGAGAAGTAAGTTTCTATATTCCGCACTAGAAGGCTTGCTTGTCGCATTATACTGAGCGCTTCAGTTATTGATTTCTGCTCATTACTTGTTAAATCACTTGTGTATTTATCAAGCATTGCTTTGGTTGGAAGTTCTTTGAGGAAAAACATATTGACCTTCAGGCTAATTTGTTAAGTTTAGAAACTTCAGGGGGAACTGCTAACCAGTCAATATAAGCTTCAAAAACAGCTTTTGTATAATCCATATCATGGTGAAGTTTCAAAGCATTGTCATCAACCCATTCTTCGTATAAGCATAAACTACCTGCTCCATCTTCATGTAGTGTGAACTCTATGCATCCAGATTCATTTCTAGTCTGTGATATGATTTCTGTGATAGCTTCTTTTGATACCTCAAAGTATTCCGGTTTGGGTGTTATCTTGGCAAAAATAAACGTATGCTCATTCATAAATATTTCCTTAACTTTAAATATAGTTATCATGGTAACTATATTTAAAGTAGGGTCACATTGCAATGAACATAACAAACAATTTAAGCCTGAACTCCAACAGTTGGCTTAATTGGGCGTCATATGCATCACCATACCAATATTTAATCAAAGGAAATTATGAAAGGTTCATGTAATTGCGGAAATGTCAGTTTTGACGTGTCAGGTAATATTGCTGGTTTATACCAATGTCATTGTAAGTTATGTCAAAAACAGTCGGGGTCGACGTCTAATACGGCGACTATCGTAAAAGAATCAGACTTTAAGTGGTTGTCTGGTGTTAACTCAATTAGCCATTGGAAAAAGGAATCTGGCTTTACTTCTCACTTTTGTAAGCAGTGTGGATGCCCTGTCCCGAATAGGCTTAGAGAATCTGACTATTTTTGGATACCCATGGGGCTAGTCGAAAATGTTGATATCAGTATAACCACGCATCTTTGCTGTAGTTCAAAAGCGCACTGGGATGACATTTCTGACAAAACAATCAGGCATAATGGAATGCCACCTGATCTCGATGTTTTTATAAAGAGTCTTCACAACAGCCAAATAAGTGATTAAAAAGAACGATATGAAGGAATCAATCGACGAATTAAAGCGTGAATTCAAAGCAAAATTAAACTTTTGGAATAATATGCAGAGCATGAAAATCAAGGTGGCCTTATTGCTGTTGTTTATTGGCTTAATAGGACTCAAGATTTTTACGACAGTGTTAACTTTTGACTGGCTAGCGAGTCTGTTTAACTAGTGTTGTGCTGCAGTGTTATATTACAAAATCCTACAAAAACAATGACACCATAGGCAATCTAGATGAAATCAAATGATATTCGGCCATTCATTCCTGCCAAAGACTTTGAGCTATCAAAGTCTTTTTATAAAGCGTTAGGTTTCGATTGTGATGATGCTAATGATTCGATGGCTGTTGTTAGTAACGGAGTCTGCACCTTTTTTTTGTACAAAGGTGAAAGTGATATTGCTGACAATCATTTTATGTTTCAGTTATCTGTGCCGAATATCGAAGGTGCCCTTAGTGCTATCCAAAATGTTAGTGACGTTAAGGTGAAATATGAATCAGTGAAGGAAGAGCGCTGGGGGAAGGTAATTTACCTATGGGGACCATCTGGTGAAATGTGGCATATTACTGAATTAAATAAATAAAAAGACTTTAAATAAATTTAACTGCATTATATATAAAAATTAACGCTGTCTGTTTTAGCGTATTACTTGATAATTGGAATTTGTATGATTAGAAATTTTCTTTCTTGTGAAAGTGAAGTTTTTCAAAATAGCCATGGCGGTATTGGCGAAATATCTGTGCAGAAAGTATTTCGACGCACGGATTTTAAGGGTGGATGGGACTTTGCATTAAGAGTTGTTATGCCTCCAAACTCTTCAATGGGGGTGCATCAACATGAACAAAATGAAGAAATGTATATCATTCTTAAGGGAGAAGGATTGATGACTATTGAAGGACAGGAACAACGGGTAGGTGTTGGAGATATGATTCTTAACAAACCAGAAGGCAGCCATGGATTACTGAATGACTCTGACTGTGATATAGAATTGCTCATTGTTCAAGCGAGTATAAAGACACTGTGACTCGCCATGGCTGAGTATTTAGATGTTATCAATCATTTATTCTTCATCGTCATGGCGCTATGTTGGAGTGTAAATATTCGTCTTGTTGAATGAAATACATCGTATTAGCGTTAAGGATTTATTAATTATAATGGAAATAAAAAGAATAAACTGGCATCAAACAATACCGCTGCGTCATCAGGTACTGTGGCCGACAAAACCACCCGAGTATTGTCATGTTGAGGGTGATGAGCAGGCGTTGCATTTTGGTACTTACCACAATAATAAACTCGTCTGCGTAGCCTCTATTTATATTGATGGAAACAAAGCGCGCCTGCGTAAGTTTGCTACTGATGAGAGCTGTCAGGGGCAAGGTATCGGGTCGGCAATGATTACTCATATTTTGGAACAACTTAGAGATACTACGTCGACAATGTTTTGGTGCGATGCACGTGAATCGGCAATGAGTTTTTATCAACGTTTCGGCATGGAGCCGATGGGTGAGCGGTTTTATAAGGAAGATGTTTCTTATTATAAAATGCAGGTTTGTTTGTAAAAAACGAATCCTATAGTTTACCAACCGAAACGACTTGCCTAACAGCTGAGTATTGTATTCCCGGCGATTGTTCTGTGCTGTTTTCTAGAGTGTCGACATTTTATATTTAAGATATTTATTTTAGTTTCTCGAAACTTCTCTCCTATTTTTAGTACTAACTATTCTCGGTGAGATTAACTGCGGTTAATTTTCTTCTTCGTGTGACGCAGCCATAGCCATCAACAGAGGGCTGTGGCATAGTAGAGCAACATTTTTATTCGGAATTTATTTAATGTTTTCAAGACTTAGTCAATCGGTCATTTTGTTAGCTGTTATTGGGCTTGCAGGTTGTCAATCAACAAACTCTTCAACTGCTCAAGAGCCTGTGAAAGCGAATAGTCCTTTTGGGCAATTGATTATCAGTGAGCCGCTGCCAATCGATTTTAAAAAAGAAGTGGCACTCGCACGAATTTCTGATTTTTTGACTAAAGAAGATCTGACTAGCGAGCAACGTGCAAAAGGGTTTTATGATCGTGGTTTGTTATATGACAGCTTTGGTTTGCCAAGTCTTGCTCGCATTGATTTTAATAGAGCGCTACGTGTTAATCCGCAAATGGCTGATGCTTATAATTTTATTGGTGTCCATTACACCCTGATTGGTCAATTTGATAAAGCGTATGAAGCCTTTGATGCAACAATTGAGTTGGCGCCTGAACATCAGTATGTTTATCTTAATCGTGGTGTCTCACTTCATTATGGCGGTAAGCCTAAGTTAGCCATTGAAGATTTAACGAAGTTTCATGAATTTGATAAAACGGATCCTTACCGAGTTATCTGGCGTTATTTGGCTCAAAACAAACTCGATAAAGCCGGCGCTTTAAAGCAGTTACGTGTTAGTCGCGAAGGTATTGAAGCAAACGTATGGGGCAGGCAGATTATTGATTTGTTCTTAATGAATATTTCACAAGCTCAATTTATCGATGGTTTGAGCCGTAATATTGAAAACCCTACACAGCTGGCAGAACGTTTGTGTGAAGCGTATTTTTACTTAGGTGTTTTTGCGCGCATGTATGACCAACCAGAGTTGGCGCTTAATTACTTCAAACTTGCGCTGTCGACAAATGTGTATGAATTCGTTGAGCATCGATTTGCGCGTCGCGAATTACTTGAAACACGACTAGAGCTGCACAAGCAAAAGCAAATTGCTCATGAAAAACAACGAGCGGAGGCTGGGAAGTCGTCGTAATGTTTGATGCTGTATCTTTTGATTCATTGTTTTTTAGCCAACTATTTATATTAGCCGCTGCTCATTTTCTTGCCGTGGCTAGCCCAGGACCAGATTTAGCCGTCGTCGTCAAACAGAGTATTCGTTATGGAAAACGAAACGCAATTATCACCAGCATAGGTATTGGCAGTGCTATTTTGGTACACGTCGCCTACAGTGCCGTTGGTATTGGTTTGCTCATTAAGAACTCGCCGTTGTTGTTTGACATACTCAAGTACGCTTGTGCGGCGTATTTAGCCTTTATTGGTTATAAATCGTTGCGTGTTAAAGCGAGTGAGCCAGAACAATTTAACCAACAAGTTAGGGTTGATGAGCAAAGTGGTCGCAAGGCGTTTAGTCTTGGTTTCATTACTAATGTTCTAAACCCTAAGGCAACATTGTTCTTTCTATCTATTTTTTCTGTGGTTGTGTCTCATGACACACCAAGTTTATGGTTAGGCACTTACGCAATTTATTTATCACTGGCGACAATGACATGGTTTTGTTTTGTTTCTTTGGTGTTAAGTAAAGCAGCGGTACGTAATAAGTTCTTAACGATGGGACATTATTTTGATTGGGTCATGGGCGTAGTGCTTATTGGCTTAGCTATTAAGGTGGCTTTTAGTTCTTTGTAAAGGCACTTTAAACTACATTATTTTAAAGCCCGTTCTATTAAATAACGGGCTTTTTATTGTCTGCGTTTTAACTAATTCATTTCTTTGACTGGCACAGTCACGCTACACACATCAACATAGTTTGGGCGCTCAATGAAAAACTCATTGGGGCGATTCATGCGTGATTGGATAAGTGCTTTAAAGCTTGATGATGATGTATCCATCTTGAGTAATGGCGTACGTTTATCAACTGGTAATTCACTGGCAAGGCTAATTGTGTTGATGGTGTTATCGAACGTTCCTGATTTTTCATCCGTTACTGGGCGACGTTTTAATGTATTGATATGTTCAATGCCTTGGCGAACTTGCCCAAAAACAGTGAGGTTTTTATCAAGGTATCGCGGTGCTTGGCCAATGGCGATGTAAAATTCTGTGCCACCACTGTGGGGGTCATTGCTGCGTGCCATGGCAAAGGCACCCGGACAGTGAGTTTGCCAATATTGATTTGCTGCTTTGTCAGCGCCAATGGCAAATCCATTTAAAAAACCAGTATCTTTTGCATAGCCATCACCTGATTTTAAATAGGTGACAGGCAATGAGGCGTTAGCGTGATGAATACGTTCAGATTTTACAGTCTTTTTTGCCGTTTTTACGCCACGTTTTTCTAGCATGTCGCCGCCTTGCGCCACGAAGTTTTCAACAAAGCGATAAAAATTCAGTCCTTTGTAAAAGTCTTCTTTAGCGAGCTTTCGAAATTGTTCAACGTGATTAGGTGCCAATAATGGATTGAGTTCGACGATGACTCGGCCACTGTCTAATTCAATATAAAGGGTATTGTTAGGATCAATTGCTTGCCAATGGTTTGCTGGTGCTTGCTTAACAATTTCACCGGGACTTAGTTGTTTTTTAGCTGTGTTATCACTGGCTAGTACATGGCTTGTAATGAGTGAGCAGCTAAACAGGGTAGTTAATAGCATGGGATTTTTGATTTTATTTTTCATGCGAACTCTTTTTATAGTATTAGGAATAATAGATGGTTAAGGCGATAATATAACAACGAAGCACAGCCAAGTCATGGTGAAAAATTAATGAGTAATGATAAAAATAACGTAAAGACAATTAACCAACTAACACGTGCGTTATCGGTGCAACAGGAAGTGGCGAAAACGGGGTTTGATTGGCCAAGTTGGCATGGTGCACTTGAAAAAGTACGAGAAGAAGTAGAAGAGGTGTTTGACGAGTTAAATGAAGCACCTCAAGACAGCCGCAAAATTAACGAGGAACTTGGTGACTTGTTATTTGCTGTTGTCAATGTTGTTCGTCATCAAAACGCGTGTCCAAATGAGTTATTGAAACAGGCGACTGATAAATTCGACACGCGATATCGTGATGTTCAACACTACATTTGTGAGCAGGGGCTAACAATGGAAGATGCGACTGATGAGCAAATGGAAGCGGGTTGGCAATATGCTAAGGCCTGTATGAAAAATCGTTAATAAAATATTGTTGTTTCTAAGCAGATTTAAATTGTCGGCTAGGCCTTATTTTGATACTATATCGTCCCGTCCAGTACACAACCCCAACTTGGTATTTCTTACGTTATTATTCAAATAAGGTAAGCTTTTGGCGTTGTTACAATTTCAATTCTATTAACTCAGGTTCAGCATGACAACGAAATATATTTTTGTGACGGGTGGAGTAGTATCTTCACTTGGTAAAGGCATTGCGGCAGCTTCACTAGCAGCCATTTTAGAAGCACGCGGTCTAAAAGTAACAATGATGAAACTAGACCCTTATATCAATGTTGACCCAGGCACAATGAGCCCGATTCAACACGGTGAAGTATTTGTTACCGAAGATGGCGCTGAAACTGATTTAGACTTAGGTCACTACGAACGCTTTATTCGTACCAAGATGACTAAAGGTAATAACTTTACAACAGGCCGTGTTTACGAAGAAGTATTACGTAAAGAACGTCGTGGTGATTACCTTGGCGCTACTATTCAAGTTATTCCTCATATTACTAATGCCATGAAAGATCGCATTGTTGCTGGTTGTAAAGGCGCTGACATCGCTATTGTTGAACTTGGCGGTACAGTAGGCGATATCGAATCACAACCGTTTATTGAAGCCATTCGTCAGTTAGGTGTTGAAGTAGGCCGTGATCACGCAATGTTCATGCATTTAACATTAGTACCTTATCTAAAAGCATCAGGTGAAGTGAAAACTAAGCCAACGCAACACTCAGTTAAAGAGTTGCGTTCAATTGGTGTACAGCCAGATATTCTAGTATGTCGTTCTGAAATCGGTATTCCAGCTGGCGAGAAAGGTAAGATTTCTTTATTTACTAATGTCAATGAGAAAGCCGTTATTTCATTGCCTGACATGGACAGCATTTACAAAATCCCAGCACTACTTAAAGCACAAGGCTTAGATAAGTATGTCACTGAGCGTTTTGGCATCGAATGTCCAGAAGCTGATTTAAAAGAGTGGGAACAAGTTGTTTACGAAGAAGCTAACGCTACTGGTACCGTAAATATTGCGATGGTTGGTAAATACACTCAATTACCAGATGCCTACAAATCAGTAAATGAAGCGCTTAAGCATGCTGGCCTTAAAAACGGCGTTAACGTAAAAATTAACTACGTTGATTCACAAGATATTGAATCTAAAGGGACAGATTTATTAAATGATATGGACGGTATTTTAGTACCGGGTGGTTTTGGTGAGCGCGGTGTTGAAGGTAAAATCCTAGCAGCGCAATATGCTCGTGAAAACGACGTACCATATTTTGGTATTTGTTTAGGTATGCAAGTGGCACTCATTGAGTTTGCTCGCAATGTTGCAAATATGGATAGCGCGCATTCAACCGAATTTAATACGGAATCACCATTCCCTGTGGTTGGTTTAATTACTGAATGGTTAGATGAAGACGGCAAAGTAGAGCAACGTGATGAGAGTTCCGATCTTGGTGGCACCATGCGTGTTGGCGCGCAATTGTGTCATTTGGAAGAGGGTTCGAAAGTGGCCGAGTTATATAACTCAAGCACGTGTATGGAACGTCATCGTCACCGTTATGAAGTGAACAATAATTACGTAGAGCAATTGAAAGCCGCTGGTTTATCGTTCACTGGCTTGTCACAAGACAAGAAATTAGTAGAAATTATTGAGATCAAAGATCACCGCTGGTTTGTTGCAGGGCAGTTCCACCCTGAGTTTACGTCAACGCCACGCGATGGCCACCCATTGTTTGAAGGTTTCGTAGCCGCGTCTATGCAGCCAAAAAATGATTAATAACTTCTGATAATTAGCCGCCGTTTGAGCGGCTTTTTATTATCTTTTGTGTATTGAATCATGCGATATTTGAAAGAAAACTAGTAACTCTTTCAGCTTGTATTTCAATACGCTTTAGCCTCTAATAAAGGCAACATAAACACTTTATTTTTATATCTTTAAAGAGAATGGAAAATGTCAAAAATAGTTAAAGTAATCGGCCGTGAAATCATGGACTCACGTGGTAACCCAACAGTAGAAGCGGAGGTTCATTTAGAATCAGGCGCTACAGGTATGTGTTGTGCGCCTTCTGGCGCATCAACGGGTTCTCGTGAAGCATTAGAATTACGTGATGGCGACAAAAGCCGCTACCTTG
Source organism: Gammaproteobacteria bacterium MedPE (assembly GCA_001874365.1). Lineage (GTDB taxonomy): Bacteria > Pseudomonadota > Gammaproteobacteria > Enterobacterales > Psychrobiaceae > Psychrobium. The sequence goes on from MPDF01000126.1 coordinate 8,180, forward strand.
GTAAAGGTGTACTAAAAGCAGTAGCCGCTGTTAATGGTCCAATTCAAGAGGCATTAATTGGCGCTGACGCTAATGAGCAAGCTGCACTTGATAAAATCATGATTGATTTAGACGGTACAGAAAACAAAGCAAACTTTGGCGCAAACGCTATCTTAGCCGTTTCTTTGGCAGCGGCTCGTGCAGCAGCTTCTGACAAACGTATTCCTCTTTACCAACACATTAGTGAGATGAATGGTACCGCGGGGCAATACTCAATGCCGTTACCTATGATGAATATCATCAACGGTGGTGAGCACGCTGACAACAACGTTGATATCCAAGAATTTATGGTACAACCGGTAGGCGCTAAATCATTCACTGAAGGTCTACGTATGGGCGCTGAAGTATTCCATAGCTTAAAGAAAGTATTATCAAGCAAAGGTTACAACACCGCTGTTGGTGATGAAGGTGGTTTTGCGCCTAACCTAGGGTCAAACGCTGAAGCGCTTAGCGTTATCAAAGAAGCTGTCGCTAACGCGGGCTATGAGCTAGGCACAGACATCACGTTAGCACTTGATTGTGCAGCCTCTGAGTTCTATGAAGATGGTAAATACAACCTTAAAGGCGACAACAAAGTATTTAACGCTGATGAGTTTGGCGATTACCTAAAAGATTTATCTGAGCAATACCCAATTGTGTCTATCGAAGATGGTCTTGATGAAAGCGATTGGGATGGCTGGGCAAGCTTAACGGCTAAACTGGGCGATAAAGTACAATTAGTTGGTGACGATTTATTCGTAACGAACACTAAGATTTTAAGCCGTGGTATCGAAAACAACATCGGTAACTCAATCTTAATCAAGTACAACCAAATCGGTAGCTTAACTGAAACGCTTGAAGCAATTAAAATGGCTAAAGACGCTGGTTTCACAGTTGTTATCTCTCACCGCTCAGGCGAAACAGAAGATGCCTTTATTGCTGATTTAGCTGTTGGTACTGCTGCCGGTCAAATTAAGACGGGTTCATTAAGCCGTAGTGATCGCATTGCTAAATACAACCAATTGTTACGTATCGAAGAAGCGTTAGGTAGCAACGCACCTTACAATGGGTTATCGGAAGTTAAAGGTCAGTAATTTTTATTATTGC
>MPDF01000127.1 GCA_001874365.1 Gammaproteobacteria bacterium MedPE
AGAACATTTGTCAGAAATTATGCAAATCGCTGATTTTAAATTTTCAAAATCAGAAATGAGCGCATTCTTTAGAAAGCCAGGCTCTCGTCAATATAAGCCGTGTGGCGATCAAATGTTGCGTAATTTTCTTATTGGTTTGTGTGAAAAGAACCGCCCTGCCGAAAAGAAAACTGAATCTAAATAAACATTTGTGCGTTTTATCTAGGGCAATTTCCATTGCCCTAGAAGCTGCTGATAGCTGGCTTTAATCTGCTTTTTTAAATAACGTTTCAGTAACGTGCTCACCAAAACCCGCCCCTGCTTCCAAATAAAAGTTATAGGTTGTCTGAACACCTAACGACTCAAGCTCACTTTGTTGATCTGGATAGTTCGCAATAGCCGAGACTTGGCCATCAAAGCCAGCTGCTTTTAGCTGTTCGAGTGCTGTTAGATTCTGAATGTGTTTCGGCATTGCCAGCATAACCATTTCTACTTGAGAGTGATTCACGCGTGTCCAAAAATCAGGATCGGTTGCATCCGCCATAATAACATGACGCCCTCGCTCTTGATGTCGTCGAACACTGTCGGAGTTTATATCGACACCAGCGACAGACGTTGGATAGCTTTGGGCAATAGTTTCATACGCGCCAGCACCAATTCTGCCCATACCGAATATCAATATCTTCGCTTGAAATAAAGACATTGGCTGTTCAACCTCAAGTCTGACAACGCGTTCATGCTTAAGTAACCATCCTTCAATCTTTACATAAAGTTCATTTGAATGGGTGTTAATTGGTGATGCGATAATAAAGGTGAGTGCGACCGCGATGGCCATTACAGCTAACCACTCCCCAGAAATCCAACCAGATGTTGCCGCAAGTGCACACACGATTAATCCAAATTCACTAAAGTTAGAGAGTGTAAATGAGTTAAGTAATGACGTACGTGCGCGTAATCTAAATAGATTAGTCATTAAATAATATAAGGCGACTTTTAACGGCAAGATTAAAACGATGAGCAGCGCCGCTATCGCAGCTTCCATTGATATATGTGCATTAAGGCCGATCGTTAAGAAAAAGCCGACCAGCATTAAATCTTTAAAATTAAGTAATGATTTTGCTAATTCACCGGCTTTTTTGTGAGAGGCGAACATCATGCCGATGATTAATGCGCCTAGATCCCCTTTTAGTCCTGCGAATTCGAATGCTTGATAACCAACAAGTAGCGCAAAGAAGAAACCAAATAACGGTAGTAATTCACCATGTTCAGATTTATTCAGCACTTTGTAGAGTAAAGGACGCAACAACGGCAGTAAAACAAGTAAACCAAGCGCCCATATATTGGGCACCTTACCGGTACTAATGGCTAAAAACAGTACTGCAAAGACATCTTGCATGACCAGGATACCGATCGATAACTTGCCGTGAATACTCGACATTTCACCGCGTTGTTCCAATACTTTAACGGCAAATACCGTACTCGAGAAACTTAGCGCAAAGCCGATTAACAATGAAGTTTCAAAAGTCAGGTCAATAAACATTGGCAGGCCAAAGGCGCCGAAACCTAGCATTATTGCGCTAAATAAAAGACTTGTAATAATAAGATGTATTGATGAGGGCCCCCAAACATAAGGTTTGGTGAGGCTCTTAACTTTTAACTTCAAACCAATAGAGAACAACAGCAGCGTTACACCTAATGCGGCAATTTGATCAAGAATGGGCGTCGATTGATAACCAGCAGCGTTTAAAATAAATCCTGCGGCTAAAAAACCAATGAGGGGGGGCAACCGCAATTGTAAAATGATAAAACCACAAACAAAGGCAACAGAAAAATAGAGTAATTCCATGAGATTAGGCAGTGCCAACATCAGTTAATGATAAATAAATTCTATCACCTAACTGTGAGCTTCCCAACGATTTTTTGCCATTTTATGTCAGTAAATAGCCGAGTAGAAGATATTTAATCGGCGTCGATTGATAGTTCGTCGAGTAATGCGTCAATTTTATCTAGACTGTTATTGTCAAACATAATACCAACAAGTATTTGTCCATTTTCCGAACGATGATTTTTAACGTGGGCGTCGACTAAAAGCGGTTCATCATACCCCATTAACGTTATCGCGATATGAACAGGGCATTTTTTGACAGATGAGTTAGTGCCTTCTTGCTTAAAGGAGAACTGACAACCTCTTGGTGATATATCAACGATGTAACCACCAAGCAAGTTGCCTGCAAGTTTTCCTGCAACTAACTTTTGTGAGATTTGTGCTGGAAGATGGGTCTTCTCTCGTTGATGAGTACGAAGCTGTCTATTCTCAATTTTTGTCGGGTAGTTAAGAAAAAGAAGCTTTTCTGGGACGGTAATAATATGTTCAATAGTCGTTGAAAACGCGACACATTCGCCGCGAGTGCCTTCTACGATATAACGCACAATAACGCCATTGCCTTGAAGTAACACATCTTTATAGTCTGTTGTATTGAGTTTACTCGGAAACTTAACCAACAAATATCGACCAATATCAAGACCTATTACAGTCGGTTTTATTCTAACACCACTTAATCCACCAAGTTGTAAATCAATTACTTTTCCCGGTGTAAGGTGAGTCATAAACTCATTAACATTTAGATCGTGTGGCATCATGGCGCTATTTTTATTATTATTTTGTTTGATATGTCGCTAGTTTGCATCCAAATTAACGATTTTTCAACACTTTAGTTGCTATTTAAAGTCTATTAGTTCGATATCAAAGATCAACGTAGAGCCTGGTTTAATTTTTCCTGCGTCGCGATTGCCATAAGCAAGATTAGCTGGAATAAAGAAACGGGTTTTCTCGCCTTTTACCATCAATTGAACGCCTTCAGTCCAACCTGGGATTACTTGGTTGAGGCCAAATGAAATAGTCTTTTTACGTTCAACAGAGCTGTCAAAAACGGTACCGTTTAGTAATGTACCATGATAATGAACAGTCACATTACTGCGTGGACCGGGATGCTCACCGCCCTCACCCTGCTCTAAAACTTGATATTGCAAACCAGATTCAGTGGTAATTACACCTTCGTTTTGACTGTTACTCGCTAGAAAGGCGTTACCCTCGGCGATATTCTCTACAGCTGCTTTCTTTGCTTGTTCTGAGCGGTAAAAGAACCATGCAACAACGGCGACTAACAACGTTAAAATGACTACTTTTGACATAAGGTTTTCCAATTGAGTTTTATTGACGTCACCATACGTGAAATCAAAAATAAGTGCTAGATTTTCGACCTTTTTATGCCAAGTTAAGCAGTATTTCGTTATAGTAAGCTAATGGTTTTGTTGAGGAAACATCATGAAAAAAATTGCATTGGCGCTGATAACGTTAAGTTTAACTGGATGTTATAGCAATTGGCCTGATTTGGATAAAGCGGCCAATAACATTGAGTGTGACATGGACAAGGTTGCATTGGGAAAGATTGCCAAGCGTTTTAAAGCAGATAGTAATTTTGACGAGATTTCTAATAGCTATTCAATGGCTAAATTTGATGATGCTATCGGTATTGCATTTGACTCAAAAGGTCATATCACAACCGTCGCAAAAACTCGGTCTGAGATTCGTCTGTTTGGTTTGATGCGTAAACAGGGCGAAGTAGTCATAGTAAAACGTTGCAATAGACGAATAGCTCCGAAATTGAGTTAGATCAAAGAAAGTCCATCTATTAATGTTTCATATTTGAACGACCGTCAAAACGAATGGTACTTTAATCCTATGAGTTGGCATAGAATCGGTATAACGAATTAATTATTTAGAGATACTTCACCGTCAGTCAACTGCCCCGTTTATTGTGGTAGGAAATGGATGTGACAGAAAATAAAAGCTGGTTTTTAATTACCATAACTTCGTTAGCCTCGGTATTTATTGTTGCAAGTTTTTTTTATCTGATGAATAAGGAGTCACGATATCAACTCAAAAGTAACGATAAAACGCTATCTTTTGAATACGCCTATCTAATTTCACCTGACGATTCCCATACGTTAGAGTCTATTCTGGTTTCCAAAGAGTTTGTTGACGCTAGTCAAAAAAAGGTTGCGACAGCGCTTGGAAATCAAACGTATTGGCATCGATATACAGTACGAAATCACACGTCGCAATCGAAAGAGCTCACGCTATTTCTGGATAACTATCTGATAACAGAGCTGGATATCCATGTATTTAGAGACGGTATCAATGTCGGTAATCGGTATTTAGGAAATTCACGTTGGCCGCACGACTTAGAACATCGCGCATTACCTTCCTATAATTTCGTCGCTCCACCCAATAATCACACAACATTTTTTATACGCAGTCAATCAGACGGCAGCGCGAACTTACCTTTTGCATTGTTTTTCTCTCAAGATTTTAATAACTATAAGCAATATTTATTTTTGTTGTGGGGAACGCTCATTGGCCTTGTGTGTGTGATGGCATTCTATAACGTTATTTTGTATATAGCCGTACGTGATATCGTTTATGTGTATTACGTTGGTTACATCATTACAGTTTTGCTGGAAATGGGCTTGCTTCACGGCTTCATTATCTATTTGTTACCTAACCCAATAGTTGATTTTTTTACCACTTACCTCACCGTCGTCCATTACCTCATTATTTTCTTCGGTTTGTTGTTTGCCCTTAAATACTTAAGATTTGAGAATGATGATAATTCAGATAATAAAATTGGTAAGTTTATCGCGTACAGTATGCTACCCATTGCGCTCTCAACGTCTACATTGCCTGAATTCGTTGCTGTTCAAATCTATTTTGTGATTCAAGGTTTCATCTATATTTTCATTCTGTATTTACTGGTGCGTAAGTTTAAAGAAAATTTCTCGTGGGCAAAGTATTACTTCATTTCATGGATGCCTGTCTATTTCGGCGGCGCAATCACACCGCTATTTTTAACTGGTTATATTGAATATGATTTTTGGACTCGAAATGCACTGCTAATTGCTGTCATGGTCGAGGCAAGTTTGATATCTATGGGACTCGCATCACGCCTTCGTTCAAATGAGAAGCAGATTTTATATCACGTTACACACGACCAAATATTTGACGTCGCCAACAATGCAATGTTGGTTCAAGCGGTAAGAGAGCGCAAAAACAGCGGAAACAATTGTTATTCGATAGTCGTGGCAGAAATTCGTAATTACCATACATTTTCGCCCTACCTTACCACACGACAATTAAGAGATCTGTTATATACCGTCGCTCAGTCAGTGCAACAAGGTCTTAAGGTCGAAAAGCTGGTATGTATTGATGATAGTAATGAAGCGTTATCCTTTAGTTTCATTGCAAAAGAAGGAGTCCTCGGTTTTTGTGTGAACCATATAAATGCGAGTTCGATTGGAGCATCATTAGCAAAGATTAACGATTTGTTTCCGATACATTTCTCATCAGATAAAATGGACCTTAGTATTCATTGTTATTTTGGATTTGCATTATCGACTGATGGAACCCATCCGACACAGGTAACAAACAAAGCCTTGCAAGTACTCAATACTGCACGCAACGATGTAAACGCCTATGCGCGATATACGTCTTGGATTGCCAATGAAGAACAGCGAAAAATATTATTAGTCGCAGAGCTTCTAAAAGCAATTGAGTCTAATTCGTTGGAACTTTATCACCAACCTCAAATTTCGTTGAGCGAAAATGTAGTCTGTGGCAGTGAAACACTACTCCGTTGGCAACATCCCACACTCGGATTTATTCCCCCGGATGAGTTCGTTCAAATTGCTGAAGATACCGGTATCATCGCGCAACTGACCCATTGGGTTGTACGCCGTTCGTTTGAACAGCATTTGAAGATTCACCAACAGGGGTTTGTTCAAACCTCATCAGTGAATTTGTCAGTCTATGACATTATAGATGACCGATTATGCTCCTTTGTTATTGAGCAAGCAAAGAAGAATGGAGTATCGCCAAACTCAATCATTCTTGAAGTAACCGAAACCTCCAACATTAACGATACCTATCGCTTCAAAAAGAACTTGGCCAAATTGGCAGACGAAGGATTTAAAATTGCTATTGACGACTATGGTACCGGCTACTCGTCATTAAGCTATTTAAGTGAGCATCCAATCTACGAGCTAAAAATTGATAAAAGCCTGATTACCGATTTAGCGCAATGTACCAAGAATGAACTTATTGTTAACGCAACATTGTCAATGGCCAAAAGTCTAAAAATCAAGGTCGTAGCAGAAGGCACGGAAGATCGTGAAGTCATTGAGATGCTGAGCAAATTAGATTGCGATATTGCTCAGGGCTACTATTTTTCGAAGCCTATGCCGATTGACGACTATCTCAATTGGCTTAAAGAACAAGAGTTGTCAGCACAACAAAAAAGAAGTCGTCGGATCTTACATATTTAATGTGTTACTTGCGACTCAACAATCGCAATAATATCTTTAACAAGTGTCTGTTTTGGTCGCTCTACAATTCGACCGATTTCTTTATTTTCGCTAAAGACGACAAAAGTCGGCGTGTATTTTAAGTCATACTTTTCACTGGCTGTCTTTTTATAATCGACGGCGATCAGTTTTGTGCTGAGATTACTATTTTGGGCGTGCTCAAGTAGTTTTAATAAGCGAGGTACTTCACGGACGCTGTCGTGACACCAGGTACCAAAAAGTACATGAATTTCTAATGGTTCATTAATAGATTTAAGCGCAGCAATCTCTTTTGCATCAATTTCAAAATCGGTAAACTCCTCGTTGAATTCATCAAAAGTTGTTAGTAACTTGCTTGGCTTAATCTCACCGACGAATAATTTGTCAGATGCGCAAGACGCTAAGGTAATGAACATGGTGCTGGTGACCATGAGCATTGAAAGTAGTTTTTTCATATTCTAAGGTTCCGTTTTGGTAACTTTAAGTCTGTTATTAGTATCTCTTGAGGTACGAATGAGTTCGTCACCTTGTGCAAGTGGTCCCAATTTGGCCATGCGATCATAAAGCACGACGTTAACGGTGGCTGCTAAATTCATGCAACCTACAGTAGGAATGTAAATAACGTGCTCGCACCATGCTACAACATCCTTATCAAGTGATTTGTCTTCAGGCCCAAAGATGTAATAGGCATTATCAGGATGTTTAAAATCAACCAGTGATGTTGCGCCTTCGACTAACTCTATCGCAACGGGAACACAGCCTTGAGGCAGTGACTCTTTAAAATTTTCTGTGGCTGCAAGGGGAATTCGTCGACTGACATTTTTAGTGTCTGTATGTAATTTTTGCCCACGACTCATCGCGTTGTCGAAGCGTTTTCCAGTATAGAAAACGCCATCAGCGTTATAACAACCGGCAGCGCGCATAACACTACCGACATTATCAGGACTTTTGGGATTGGTTAATCCGATATAGGCTTTTTGTTGAAGCTGGCTCATTGATGTTTAAATTATATAACTTCGGTGGCGACAGTGTACCTTAGCGTTTTTTGCTTGCAAGACACCATTTGTTAAAGCATGTGTTTAACCAAAATTTGTTTGTGACAAAATGGGCATTGGGCAGCTAATCACAGTAACGTTTTCATAGCCGACGCGGGCAAGTTGTTCAGCAGCGAAAATTGCTCGTATACCACTGGCACAATGTAAATAGATTGGGCGCTTGGCATCCTTCTCGAGATCTAACATTTTCATCTCTAATAGGCCACGAGGAATATTAATACTGTTAGCAGCGACAATTTGTTCACATTCGGCTGGCTCTCGAACATCAATAAGCAAACCACGATTCGCTGAAATTTCCTGAGCAGCCGTCTCTGCGGTGATAATTCGTGTTGATGGCTTAATCGTGGCCACTAAATCCGGAATAGTTTTTAACATGTGCGTGTTCCTTAGGTAATATGGTGTAAGAATATCGTATCAATCTATATTAGCAAGGGCTAATTTAATGAGATATACTTTTATAAAATAGCGCCCTAATTGTTGTACTAAGTAAGGTTATTCATGTCTCCAGAATTAATGGCAGAAAAAGCCGCGGTGGTTGAATCCGTATTGAAAATGATGGCAAATCGTAATCGTCTAATGATTTTATGCAGCTTATTGGACGAAGAACATAGTGTTACACAGCTCAATGACATCGTTCCCCTATCCCAGTCTGCGTTATCTCAACACTTAAGTGCGCTGCGTCAAGCTGAACTCGTGGCGACAAGACGCGATGCTCAGACAATCTATTATCGTGTCGCGAGTGACAGTGTCCGCGCAATTTTAGCAACGCTTTATGAGCAATACTGCCAAGAATAATTGCTCTTCGCCCCGTCGACTTTCATTATTTAAGTAACTTTTTATGATACAACAATCCATTCTTATTACAGGCTGTTCAACAGGTATTGGCCTTGATGCAGCACTAACACTCCATGCCCGCGGTTATCAGGTATTTGCTACAGCAAGAAAACAGCAAGATGTTGAAATGCTCCTATCTAAAGGCCTTGCTGCTTATCGCTTAGATATTACTGATAATGACTCTATTGACATTGCATTGACTGAAATTCTTACTGAAACAGGCGGTACGCTCGACTTTCTTTTTAACAACGGCGCATACGGTCAACCGGGTGCGGTTGAAGACTTACCTACTGACGCGTTACGTGCACAGTTTGAAACCAACCTCTTTGGCTGGCATGAATTAACCAAACGTATTATTCCCATCATGCGCCAGCAAGGCCATGGCCGAATTATTCAATGTAGCTCTGTGCTAGGTTTTGTATCGCTAAAGTATCGTGGGGCCTACAATGCTTCAAAATATGCGTTAGAAGGATTAACCGATACCATGCGTTTAGAACTTAAGGACGCTAATATCCAAGTATCGCTCATTGAACCGGGTCCCATTGATACACAGTTTAGAGCCAATGCATTACAAGCGTTCAATCAATATATTAATGTCGATGACAGTGTTCACGAAGCCGACTATAAAGAGCAGATTAAGCGGTTATCATCAGAAAACCCTGGTGGCAGTATGACATTACCGTCCTCAGCGGTGACTAAGGCGTTGATTCATTCGTTGGAAGCTAAACGGGCTAAAGTTCGTTATCGAGT
>MPDF01000128.1 GCA_001874365.1 Gammaproteobacteria bacterium MedPE
CACAATTCTCAAAACGTTAATCGTTATATGCAGTTATTTTGGTTGGGATTGTTTTACAATCCTTTCCAAATGCAAAACGACAAAAACCCAGCCTCGGCTGGGTTTTTTTATGCTCAGGATGAGCGGTATCCAGCGATGCCATGGACGGCAAGGAGCTGGGATGTCCAGGATGAACCGTATACTGCGAAGCGATGGATGGCGAGAGCAGTGTTCTTTCAGCGCTCACAAATCTTAATGGATTATCATGGCATAGCGCGACGCGTTTAAAGCAAACGCTAATGCGTAGTCATGGAGACGAGAGCCGTGTTCTCAAAACGAATATCTGAATTAATGGAGCGTGGTAGAGAAATAGCCTGTTCACAGTGAACTAGCCTTTGTGCAACGGTTTAGGAAATCCCTTATTAAAGCCGCTAATACCGATAAGATGTAACGAATAAAACGTCTTACCCTCAATTGTTTCTTACAACGATTCTAAATTGATAAGTTTGCTTACTAACCTGCCCTTACGACTAATGGCTAACGTGAATTAGCGATGACTATCGGCTTGTTGCGTCTCTGGTAACAGGCACGAATTATTTAAGTTGATTATTTTATATCCTCACGTGAAGTAAAATTGATTTAAATCGCCCTTCAACTAAAAATTTATACCTTTTTCCAATGAATAAGCTGTGATTTTTCGTTTTAAAACGCTTATAATTTGTAAAATTTTCTGTCTGCTAGGCAGAATTGGCTTTAGTCGTTATTAATGTAAAAACTAAAACACTAAGGTGAGTTAGCTTTTTTAAGCTGATTTTCGTCGATTAGAATAATAACCGTAAATATAGTGATGCTTTCCCCAAGCATCTAAACAGGAGATATGTGGATGAGTAGTGCGCCAGAGAACAATGGTCGTCGCCGCTTTCTAACCCTTGCTACGGCAGTGGTTGGTGGTGCTGGCACCGTAGGTGTTGCTGTACCTTTTATCAAATCGTGGAACCCAAGTGAAAAGGCAAAAGCTGCAGGTGCTCCAGTAGAGTACGATGTAAGCAAAATGGCGCCTGGACAGTTAGTTAGGGTTAAATGGCGTGGTAAGCCGGTATATGTTGTTCGCCGTACTGATGAAGTATTAGAGCAATTGAAATCAGGGCACAATGAGCAGTTGAAAGATCCTGATTCAATTGAAAATCAACAACCAGAATACGCGGTTAACAGCCACCGTTCACCAAATCCAGAATTCTTAGTGGCATTAGGTGTTTGTACTCATCTAGGTTGTGCTCCGACATACCGAGCTGGTGACTTCAACGAAATCGTTGAAGGCGTAGCGAACGGTTTCTTCTGTCCATGTCACGGTTCAAAATTTGATATGGCTGGACGTGTATTTAACAATGTTCCTGCACCATTAAACCTTGTTGTTCCACCTCATAGTTATTCAGACAATGGCGTGTTACTCATCGGTGTTGATAAGGGAGATGCATAATGCTGACTAATATCGTAAATTGGATTGATAAACGCATTCCAATGACCGAAACGTTTAATAAGCACGTGGGTCAATACCCTGCGCCTGTGAACTTTAACTTTTGGTATTTCTTTGGTTCTTTAGCGATGTTAGTGCTAGTTAATCAAATCCTAACGGGTATTTGGCTGACGATGAACTACACGCCATCTGGTGCAGAAGCTTTCGCATCAGTTGAATACATCATGCGTGATGTTGAATACGGTTGGTTACTTCGTTATATGCATTCAACAGGGGCATCTGCATTCTTCGTTGTTGTATATCTGCATATGCTTCGCGGCATGATGTACGGCTCTTACCAAAAACCACGTGAGCTGTTGTGGTTATTCGGTATGTTCATCTTCTTAGTATTAATGGCTGAAGGCTTCATGGGGTACTTATTACCTTGGGGTAATATGTCGTTCTGGGGTGCTCAAGTAATCATCTCGTTATTTGGTGCTATTCCGGTAATTGGTGATGATCTTACACTTTGGATCCGTGGTGACTACGTAATCTCAGGTGCAACACTTAACCGTTTCTTCGCATTACACGTTATTGCATTGCCACTTGTATTAGTTATCCTAGTATTCTTACACATTGTTGCACTTCACGAAGTGGGTTCAAATAACCCTGAAGGTGTTGAAATTAAGAAGCCTAAGGGTAGTGTCCCTCCAGAAGAGCTAGCTAAATTTAAGTTCCACAAACAATACAGCGAAAAGTACGACATTGTTGATGCTGTACCATTCCATCCATATTACTCTGTGAAAGATATTATGGGCGTGGTTGGTTTCTTATTCTTCTTCTGTGCTGTTATTTTCTTTGCTCCAGAGGGCGGCGGTTACTTCCTTGAAAAACCAAATTTTGAGCCTGCAAATCCTCTGAAAACACCTGAGCATATTGCACCAGTTTGGTACTTCGGTCCGTTCTACACCATCCTACGTGTCATTCCTGATAAGTTATTAGGTGCTGCACTAATGTTTGGTGCGATTGTGATGCTGTTCTTGTTGCCTTGGTTCGATCGCGGTACGGTTAAATCTGTTCGTTATCGTAGTATTTGGCACAAAATTAACTTAGTTCAGTTCTGTATCTGTTTCGTTGTATTAGGTGTGTTAGGAACTAAAGCGGCATCTCCGCTTAATAATTTCCTTGGCGCAGTAACAAGTGTTGGTTACTTCGGTTTCTTCATTGCGCTGTGGTTCTACAGTAAGAATGAAAAAACTAAACCATTACCTGAGAGGATTTCACACTAATGAAAAAGTTAATTATTGCATTAGTTGCACTAATCCCAACTCTGGGAATGGCAGCAGGCGGTGGCGCTCCAACAATGAAAGCGCCAATCGATTTGACTGATAAAGCATCACTACAAAATGGTGCTAAATTATTCATGAATTACTGTTTTGGTTGTCATGACACGCGTTACCAACGTTATAATCGTGTTGCTCGTGATATTGGTATTACTGACCAGCAAATGGTTGATAACCTAATTTTCACTGGTGTGAAAGTAGGTAACCTAATGTACAACTCAGTAGACGACGAGCAGGGCGCAAAATGGTTTGGTCAAACGCCTCCTGATTTAACGATGATTACGCGTGTTAAAGGTGTGGATTTTGTATATACATACCTTAAGAGTTTTTACGCGGATCCGGAGCGTCCATTTGGCGTAAATAACAGTGTCTTTAAAGACGTTGGTATGCCACATGTGCTTCAGAGTTTACAAGGTGTACCTACCGCTGAGTTTACGACTGATGCTGATGGAAACCGTGTACTTGTGAAAGATGAGCATGGTTTAGCTGTTATCACAACTGACGGTTCTGGTGAAATGAGTGATGATGAGTATGATATTGCTGTACGCGATATCACTAACTTCCTAACTTACGCTAGTGAGCCATCAAAACTTGAACGCCAAAATACTGGTAAATGGGTACTAGGTTTCCTAGCTATCTTCTTCATCATTTCTTACTTACTTAAGAAAGAATACTGGAGAGATGTTCACTAATTATTGTTAGTAAGCATTCAAGTTAATTAAAAAGGAGAGCCTAGGCTCTCCTTTTTGCTTCTTAAGCATTGACAATAGCCTAAGCTAAGCTAGCAAGGCGATTGACGCTTAAAATCCCATTCTATTTACAAATGCTGTTATACTAGGCGCCATCATCGAGGACTTAATTATTAGGTTAATTGAGTAAATTGAAAATTTATTAAATTGGAGTGTATCAATGGCCGTAACTGCCAACAAGCGTTCAGTAATGCAGCTGTATTCAGGCGCAAAAGACATGAAGAGTCACCAAGTACGTATCGTATTAGCTGAAAAAGGCGTAAACGTTGATATTAAGCAAGTAGACCCTGATAACCTTCCTGAAGAACTTATTGAAGTCAATCCATATAATAATGTACCAACGTTAGTTGATCGTGATTTAGTACTTTATAAAGCTGATATCGTGATGGAATATTTGGACGAGCGTTTCCCACACCCACCATTGATGCCTGTATATCCTGTAGCGCGTGCTAAAAGCCGTCTAATGATGCACCGTATTGAGCAAGACTGGTATTCACTTGTTGAACTCATTGAACTTGATGGTTCTAAAAGCGAAGGTGCTCGTAAACAACTGAGTGAAGAGCTAACCGCTATCGCGCCTATCTTTGCGGAAATGCCTTACTTTATGAGTGAAGACTTTAGTTTAGTTGATTGCTGTTTAGCACCGCTATTGTGGCGCTTACCTGAGCTAGGTATCGAGTTGACTGGCAACGCAAGTAAAGAACTACGTCTATACATGCAACGCGTATTCGAACGTGAATCGTTCCAAGCATCATTGACTGATGCAGAACGCGAAATTCGATTGAAATAATGATGGGTCCGAATCGTCCATATTTATTGCGCGCTTTTTATCAATGGTTACTTGATAATGAGATGACGCCGCATCTTGTAGTGAATGCTGATATTCCCGGTGTTCAGGTGCCAAGTGAACATGTTCAAGACGGACAAATTGTATTAAATATTGCACCTCATGCTATAGGTGATATTGAAATGAGCAATGAGCGTGTTGTATTTAGTGCGCGCTTTGGCGGTAAACCATTTCAGTTAATTATTCCTATGGCTGCTATTGTTGCAATATATGCAAGAGAGAATGGCGCGGGTACGATGTTTGAGGAAGAGGATTTCTATATTGAGCAGGTTGATAACATGCTTAATGAAATTCAACTTGAGCACTCTTCATCACCTCAAGACGATGAGCAAAACGAAAAAAGCGCTTCTAAAAAGGATCGCTCTTTCCTAAAGGTCATCAAGTAGCATTTGTTGCTAATAAATTAAAAAAGGAAGCTAGTAGCTTCCTTTTTTCGGTTTTAACGCTTGTTACTGATATTCAAATGCTTTGATGACTTGTTTGACACCGCTAACATTTCGCGCCAATTCGGCGGCTAAGTTGCCTTCTTGTTGAGTCACTAATCCCATCAAAAATACTTCACCATGTTCGGTAATCACTTTGATTTGGCTGCCTTTAAGTGTTTCATCAGCAGTTAATGCCACTTTGACTTTAGAGGTTAACCAGGTGTCATTTGTGCGGGTGGTTAACGCGGTTTTATTACCAATGCGCAGTTGATTGTGTACTCGCGTAACATTCTCAACATCACCTGCAATCTTCGCAGCGCGATCTCTCAGCATGGTGTTAGGAACCTGACCAATTAATAGGATAGTTCTGTTATAGCTGACAATACTAATATTACTATGTTCGTCTAAGCCTTTATCTTTATCGATAGCGCTATTGGCTTTTAACTCAATAGATTCATCTTCCAATTGAGTTGCTGTTGTTCTTCGATCATTGACGACACTGGCCACCCCAAGAGCACCAAGCACAATACCTGATACACAACCTTGCAAAGACATAAAAGCAGTTAAGCAGACGGCGAGTTTGAGTGATTTGTGATGGCGCATTGTAAATTACTCCTGATCGTCTTCTTGCGGGAACAATGTGCGATCAATGGCATCACATAAACAGTGAATAGCGAGTAAATGAACTTCTTGGATACGTGCTGTGCTTGTTGAAGGAACACGAATTTCAACATCGTTTACACTTAATAAGCCGGCCATATCGCCGCCATCTTTGCCAGTTAGCGCAACGATGACCATGTCGCGGCTTACCGCAGCTTCCATTGCTTTAATGACATTTTCAGAATTACCGCTGGTAGAAATAGCGAGTAATATATCGCCTGGTTGGCCAAGGGCGCGAATTTGCTTTGAAAACACTTCTGAATAGCTATAATCATTAGCGATAGATGTTAACGTTGAGCTATCTGTTGTTAAAGCGATTGCTGGTAAGCTTGGGCGCTCAGTTTCAAAGCGGTTTAATAATTCTGAAGAGAAATGCTGAGCATCGCCAGCACTGCCGCCATTGCCACAGGTTAAAATTTTTCCGTCATTTAAGAGACAAGTGACCATTGCTTGAGCTGCTTTTTCGATTGACGGTGGAAGAACTTCTAACGCGTCTATTTTAGTTTGGATGCTCTGGGTGCAACATTCTTTAATGCGCTCTAACATGTTTGATACCTTATATTTTTACTGTGGAAAAGCGTGCTTTATCCACTCAATCTTTAATGGTTCAGCCGAGCCTGTAATTGCCACTACATCAAAGCGACTGGCTTGTTGTTCAAAGTTTATTTTGTTGAGCTGGCAATACAACATCGCCGACTTTATAATTCGGCTTTGTTTAGCTGCTGATATAGCTGCTAAACCACCGCCATAAGCCTCACTGGCTCGCTGTTTTACTTCAACAAAAACTAATGTCTTATTATCAGACATTATTAAATCAATTTCACCGACTCTACACGAAAAATTGTCACAAATCGCTACTAACCCATGGTTTTGTAAATGAGTTTTTGCGATTTGCTCATATTTGCTACCTTGTTCGCGCATTTTTAGTCTCTATTGGGTTTTCTTGAGCCGTCCACGTTGGAATTGTGCCCACGACATTTCACGATGAATTTTACTTTGCTCATCTAAATTTAGTTGACCACTGAGTCCCTGCAAGCGGTACTCAGGAAAAAGTCTCATTTGAGCGAGTCGCTCAATTAAACCATAAGCATCATGCCCCATTGCAAATAATCTTAATTGGCTTTGTGTCATTTTAGGCCACAATTGTTTTATTTTGGATGGCGACAGCTCGTTGTCGGTTGATAATAACCAAGGAATTTCGCTAATAGTCAGCTGATTTAAATGCGTTAATCCTGAATCCGTCATGCGATATGCATTGCCACTTGAGCCAACGAAAACGGGTACTTGGTTGGCATAGGCGCTGACTGTCACTTCAACCGACGGCATTAACATTGATGTTTGCTTTGGATTGGCAACTAGATATATTGCATCAATATCACGGCGAGAGTGAGTTTCTGCTTCCATTTTATTACCAACAAGGTAGCGCATCGTATTGATTCGCTTTTGTGATTTATCTGTTTCGAATAGACGTTCGATAGTTGCCTTGAGTTCGCTGTCCTTTTTGAAAAAAATGACTTCAACATCGTCAGTGCCAAAATCGTCTTCGTGGAGTTCTTGCCATTGCTGTGAGAATAGCGTTGAAATTTGATGACCACGGACATTGTCCGGTGCCACAATGACGGGATGACTCTTCCCTAATTGATAAATATATTTCGCGCCTTGCAGCGCCTCACTTTCTTTATCAAGTGAGAAGAAAAATTGATTTGGGGCGGCATGATTATCTCTTGGTGTATTAAGAAATAGTGTTGGTATTGTCGTTTCAATAGTTGCCACCTGTTCAACATTGTTTTTTAGTAGTGGTCCAATAATGAATTCACTGTCAGACGCTATCGCTTGTTGGTAAGCGGCGACAGCACCGACATCATGACTGTCAATTAACTGGATGTCTTGCTCGCTATTTTGTGCCATCAAATTACTTAAAATACCATTCTGAACAGCTTGTCCTATACGCTCAAAGCGTCCAGACAGCGGTAAAATGATACTGATTTTTTTAGGCGCATAAGGAATGACGTTTGCGGCAGCAACCAAACGATCTGGTATGTGGTTGCTTAATGTATGATTAGGGTATTGCGCTCCCCATTGCATAAGTTGTTGTTGCAACGATTCTGGTGACCGTATGGCGTTTTTTCCAATAATAGCCAATGCTAACCATCCTGACTGTTCTGTAGATGTTGCTGCGCTTAGGAGTGATTCCAATTCTTCAATCGTTAGTAATTGATATTCTTGCCAAATTGTTTGGCGTAACGACGCTCTTAATGATTCTTCTTGTGCTAAAGATAATGCATCAATTAAATCATTTGCCGCTAAAGCCGGTTGCTGATTTTGAGCGAGAAAATTAGCACGCTGCTGATATAGTGTGACAAGACGGCTTGAAGAGACTTGCCAACTTGATGATGGTGATAAGGTGATAATTGCTAATGATAAATCATCGGCATAGGCAAAACGTAAACTTTGCAGTAACTGTAACTCTAAACGGTGATTATCATTGAGCATACTTATGCTAGGTAATAATCCTAAATATCTATCAGCCGCATCTAGTTGGCCGCTATTAAGCGCTGCGCGTAACGCCAAGAGATAATAAGCTTGTTGATTTACGCCTGATGACTGTCGTGCTTTATCCGCATAATAATCATGAGATTGTGTTGCTTGACCAAGTTTAATTGCATTAGTAACGTTAGGCGTTTTGGTTGACGGTGTTGAACCACATCCCCATAAAATAAGGCTAATTGTGGCAATACAAAATAATTGTTTGCAGTCTTTGCCGAAGGAAAGTTTAAACACAATATTTCTCTCTGTTACAATAGTCGGTTAAGTGTATAACAAACTGTCGTTAATAGTTTAATTAATACCATTTAGCGTCAAAAGATGACGTTAATTATTTTACTGAGTATAAGACAGCAATCAATGAGGAAGTTCATGGAATTATCCAGCGCTACATTATATATCGTGCCAACCCCAATTGGGAACATGGCCGATATTACCTTACGAGCCTTAACGGTTCTCGAACAAGTCGATTTAATTTGTGCTGAAGATACTCGCCATACTGGTAAATTACTTGCTCATCATAATATCAGTACCCAAACGTTATCAGTGCATGATCATAATGAGCGAGCGCGAGTGAAAACACTAGTAACTAAGCTAGAGAATGGACAATCGGTGGCCCTAGTGTCAGATGCTGGCACGCCATTAATTAGCGATCCGGGATATCACTTAGTCAATGGTATTAGAGACGCTGGCTTCAATGTGGTGCCGCTTCCCGGTGCTTGTGCTGCTATTACAGCATTGAGTGCGGCAGGGTTACCAACTGATCGTTTTTGTTTTGAAGGATTCTTAGT
>MPDF01000129.1 GCA_001874365.1 Gammaproteobacteria bacterium MedPE
GGTAAGGTAGCTGCACAGCTTGATGCCAAAAATTATCACGACTATAAACCAACGGCGATGAAGGCAGTGCTTGCTGCACATCAGCGGTTAACTCAAAAGCATGATGTTGTGGTGGTTGAAGGGGCAGGGAGCCCAGCAGAAATTAACCTGCGTGATCGTGACATTGCCAATATGGGGTTTGCTGAGGAAGTGGATTGCCCAGTTATTATCGTTGCCGATATTGATCGTGGCGGCGTATTTGCTCATTTAACAGGAACGCTCGATTGCTTAAGCCAGTCAGAGCAGGACCGAGTTATTGGCTTTGTGATTAATAAATTTCGCGGTGACCGTTCTCTTTTGACATCAGGCAACGATTGGTTAGAACAAAAAACAGGGAAGCCTGTTTTAGCAGTATTGCCGTATCTGCAAGGTTTGTATCTTGATAGCGAAGACAGTGTCGCCGTTGAGCAGCATACGACTGACGCCAAATTAAAAGTAGTGGTGCCCGTTTATCCGCGCATTAGTAATCATAATGATCTCGATGCCATGCGTGCCCATCCGCAACTTGACGTGGAGCTTGTAGGGCCTCAATTGACACCAAATCATCCACCAGCTGACTTAATCGTATTGATGGGCTCTAAAAACACCCAAGCAGACTTAACGTGGTTTAAAGCCCAAGGCTGGGATAAAACGCTCGCTAAGCATTTACGTTATGGTGGCAAGGTTTTGGCTATTTGTGGTGGAATGCAGATGTTAGGTGAGCTTATTGCAGATCCTGACGGTATTGAATCATTACAAAAAGAGTCTTGCAACGGGCTGGGGTATTTGCCATTAACAACCACGATGACTAACTCAAAAGAGCTCACCTTAAAGCAAGGAGTGATAGCACTACCCAAGCAATCACCTGTACCGATTAACGGTTATGAAATTCACGCAGGTGACAGTCAATATCAATTAAACGAAGTCACTCGCGTTGTTATCGATGATAGTGATAACGATAATGTTGGCGCAGGTTTTTTATCATCAGATCAACAAATCTTCGCCAGCTATTGGCATGGGCTAATGGATACGCCACAAGCGCTTAATGCAATTATTACATGGGCGAGCAACGGCGATAGCTTTGATGAAATCGATTACGAAGCCCTGCGAGAGCAGAGTATTGATGCATTGGCAGATAGCTTGGAAGAGGAGTTTGATTGGGAGCGTTACCGAGAAGTAATCAATAAGTTTACTTAATTTGATTTTCTATCAGGAGAGCAGTTACTTTCTTTGAATGGCTAAAGCAAAGTGACCAAAAGAATTCCGCCTGAGAATTTTTCTAATCCCTTAACTGGTCAGTTAATGAATATAAAAAAGCCCGCACTCATCGAGTGCAGGCTTTAACTTTTTAATTTACCTAAAGTTATAGGTTATCTAAGAAATATTCAGTCATCATTGTTTTAAGATGCAATGTTGTGCCTTCACCTTCCCATAAGCCGTGGCTACGGTTTGGATAAGACATGAAATCAAACTGTTTGTTGTGTTTAATTAACTCGTTAATTAAACGCTCGCTGCCTTGATAATGAACATTGTCGTCACCTGTACCGTGAACTAATAACAATTTACCTTGTAGGTTCTTGGCGAAGTTAATAGCAACACTTTGCTCGTAAGCTTCTTTGTTATCTTCTAACAGACCAGAATAACGTTCTTGGTAAATTGTATCGTATAAACGTAAGTCAGGAACTGGTGCGTTAGCGATACCCACTTTGTATTGCTCAGGGTAACGGAATAGTGCGTTCAGCGTTGATGTACCGCCACCAGAATGTCCCCAAATACCAACGCGAGATTCGTCAATGAATGGGAATTTCTTCACCATTTCTTTAACGGCGTCTGATTGATCGCGTGAAGGTACTACACCTGCTTTAGCGTAGATAGATTTTCTCCACGCGCGACCTTTAGGCGCTTTAGTACCGCGGTTGTCGATTGACGCAACAATAAAGCCTTTCTGCGTTAATAGTTGATCCCAAAGGTATGAACTTCCACGCCAGCTATCTTTTACCGTTTGACCAGCAGGTTCGCCATAAACATAAAAGATGATTGGGTATTTTTTGTTTGGATCAAAATTAGCAGGTGTAGTGATGTAACCATCAAGCATTACGCCGTCATGTGCTTTCACTTGGAAAAACTCAGTGTCACCTAAATCAAGTTTAGCAAGCTTGGCTTTCAACGCTTTGTTTTCAGTTAATACACGTTCAGTTTTATGGTCTTTAAGCGACACTAGACGTTTTGTTGATGGGACGTCAAAGCTTGAATGAGTATGAATAGCCCATTGGCCAGCAGCATCCATGTAATAGCCATTTGTTCCTGCAAACTGTGCTGGCGTTACGCGCTCTTTTTGACCGCTACCGTCTAATGGCGCGCGGAATAAATAGCGTTGTGCTACATCATCTGGAGAAGCAATGAAATAAACCCAGCCAGCTTTTTCGTCGATAGATTTGATTGAAGTGATATCAAACGCACCGGGCGTTAAATCAACTACAGATTTACCGTCGCGTGAAATCTTGTAAATATGGCGCCAGTCGTCTTGCTCGCTGATCCACAAGAATGATTTACCGTTGTCAACCCAAGTGACGTCATAAACCCACTCGATAAAGGTTTCTTCTTTTTCGGTGTAGATATGATTAAGTGCACCTGTCTTAGCTGACACTAAATAGACTTTATTGGTATCTTGTTTGCGGTTCATACGCTGAACAATAACTTCGTCGCTATTGTCAGCCCAGCTCATACGCGGAATGTACATGTTATGCGCGTCGCCTTTGAACTTCGCCCATACTGTTTTTTGTGAGTTTAACGCAACAACACCAATCTTAGCCGCAGCATTTTGCTCGCCAACTTTCGGGTACGGGAAAGTCGTCAATGTTGGGTACAAGGTGTCAGTATTGTTGATCATGTGGAAATCGCGAGAACCACTAGTATCTAACTGCC
Source organism: Gammaproteobacteria bacterium MedPE (assembly GCA_001874365.1). Taxonomy (GTDB): domain Bacteria; phylum Pseudomonadota; class Gammaproteobacteria; order Enterobacterales; family Psychrobiaceae; genus Psychrobium. The sequence goes on from MPDF01000129.1 coordinate 2,944, forward strand.
AGTAGGCAATTTTGCTACCGTCAGGGCTCCAGCGGAAACCATCACGAATACTAAACTCTTCTTCGTAAACCCAATCGAATAAACCGTTAATGGTTGATTTAGATGCATCAAAGGTCAGTTGAGTAATTTTCATTGAGCCAAGATCTTGTACATAGATATTATCTAAATATACATAAGCAACCTTGCTAGCATCTGGTGAAAACTTTGCAAACATTATGCGACTATCTTGGTAGTCACTGCCGCCAACTTTCGTTAACTTTGAATTCTTAAGGTTTAAAATGTAGTAATCACCACGAGAATTTGAACGCCATACTTTCTTAGAGTTTGTATAAATAAGCGCTTGGCTGCGATCTTTAGACCAACTGTAGTTGTGAATCGAAAGCGGCTTATCACTGCCTTCAGGAATCAGTTGCTCTGCCGATATAAGTACTGTGCGTTTATTGGTTTTTGGATCGTATTCAACAATGTCACGCCCCGCGCTTTTCATCTCGCCTTTATCGTTTTTCATTTTATAGCTAGATTTTTCAACAGCGGTGTAACCACTACCATCACTTAACCAACGGATGCGGCCAATCCACTCTGAGCGGAATTCACCGTCTTTGTAGATTTGTTCCAGCGTTAATGGTTTTGCGGTAGTTTCTTGACTAGCAACAGTGTCGCTGGTGGCTTGACAACCACTGAGTGCAACACCCAGACCTAGCGTAAGTGCTAAGCGTTTAAACAAACTATTAGAGTTCATTTTATATCCTTTGGTGAATGGAGGGGTGAAAATTGTATACACCGTATAGAAGTTACGAAGATTTTCCACTTTTATTTTGTAACAAGCCTTGAAAAACAACCATCTCGGGTCAATTTATCTTTATACTGACTGTCTTAAATATAACTTGGTTTGACTGATGAGAATCCCACGCATATACCACCCTGACACTTTAAATACCGGCGACACAATAGAACTGGAAGCAGACGCTGCTAATCATGTTGGTCGTGTTTTGCGTTTAAATGTTGATGCGCCGATTATTTTATTCAATGGTCAAGGTGGGGAGTACTCGGCCGTTTTAGTTGAATCTGGTAAGAAAAGAGTTACCGCTTTAATCAGAAAGTTTGATGACAAATGCATTGAATCTCCATTGGCTATTCATTTAGGGCAGGGCATCTCTCGCGGCGACAAGATGGAACTTACCATTCAGAAAGCAGTTGAGTTAGGCGTTACAGAGATTACGCCGTTATTTACCCAGCGTTGCGGCGTTAAATTGAATGGCGAGCGTTTAGAAAAGAAAATGGGTCAATGGCGAAAAATAGTGATTAGTGCTTGTGAGCAATGTGCTCGCAATACATTGCCAATTATTCATGCCCCAAAATCCCTTGAAGAGTGGGCGAGTGAGCCAACCGATGAATTAAAACTCAACCTTCATCCACGAGCGAGTCACGGAATCAATGGTCTTGCAGAGCCAATTAATGGCGTGCGATTAGTTATTGGGCCTGAAGGCGGTTTGTCGGACAATGAGATTGAGTTTGCCAGTGCCCAAGGGTTTGAAGAAATTTTGATTGGACCGCGAGTATTGCGAACAGAAACCGCCGGTTTAACGGTCATTAGTGCATTGCAAACGCGCTTTGGCGATTTGGGTTAGTACGTAAAACTAATAAGTAGATTAACAGATTAGAGGAATGAGCATGACCATAAAACTAGGTATTTTGATGGATCCTATTGCGGATATTAATATCAAAAAAGACAGCAGCTTTGCCATGTTAATGGAAGCACAAAGCCGTGGCTACGAAATGTATTATTTAGAGATGAACGATCTTTATCTAGAACATGGTCATAGTTATGCACGCGTCATGTCGGTCACGGTGAAAGATGATCCTAACGATTATTACCAACTAGGTGAGCCTCAAGAGATCCGTCTAAGTGATCTCGATGTATTGTTAATGCGTAAAGATCCACCGTTTGATACTGAATTTGTTTATGCGACTTACTTGTTAGAGCGCGCTGAAGATGAAGGGTTGTTAGTCGTTAACAAGCCACAGAGTCTACGTGATTGCAACGAAAAGCTTTACACTGCTTGGTTTGCCGATTTAACGCCGCCGACATTAGTGACGCGCCGCGAAGATAAAATTCGTGAGTTTTATGCCACTCACAAAGACATGATCCTTAAACCACTTGATGGGATGGGCGGTTCATCGATTTTCCGTGTAAAAGAGGGCGATGCAAATGTTGGCGTTATTATCGAAACGTTAACCCAACTCAATACGGTTTATGCGATGGCGCAGGCGTTTGTTCCTGATATTAGTAATGGTGACAAGCGTATCTTGATTGTTGATGGTGAGCCGATGCCATATTGTTTAGCGCGCATTCCTGCAAAAGGTGAGACTCGTGGTAACTTAGCGGCTGGTGGCCGTGGTGAAGCCCGTCCATTATCAGATACAGACTGGGAAATTGCCCGCCGTATCGGTCCTACATTAAAAGAGAAAGGACTTATTTTTGTTGGTCTTGATGTCATTGGTGACAAAGTCACCGAAATTAACGTGACTAGCCCAACGTGTATTAAAGAAATTGAAGCTGCCTTTGATGTTGATATTACTGGCGCGCTAATGAATGCCATTGAAGCACGTCTTGCGGCTAAGCAATAGGAGTCATCATGAGTGATTTTACTAAAGTACAACGCGCCGTTGAGCAAAAATTAAAAGATGAGTTTTCACCAATTCATTTAGAGATCCTCAATGAATCGCACATGCACAGTGTACCGCCAAATTCTGAAACGCATTTTAAAGTGACGTTGGTGTGTGATGCTTTCGATGGTATTCGTCAAGTGAAGCGCCACCAACTGATTTATAAAGTATTAAGTGAAGAACTCGCGGGTCCAATTCACGCGCTTGCTTTGCATACCTTTGATAATACTCAATGGCAAAGCGCTAACGTACCAGACTCACCGAATTGTTTAGGTGGTGGTCAGTAACGTTATTGAGGTCATTTCTCTGTCTAACTCCTGATCGTAAACGATTGGGAGTTGTCCCATCTTTTTAAAGCCTTAAGCCCTTAACAAGGCAATCATCGTATTATTTCGTAAATCTTCAAAATAAATGGTCATTTAATGTTATTATTTGAGCGTTTATCTAAGAAGTATGTATTGTTTTTCTATCGCAGTTACGATTATATTCTATAGTTATCTAATGAGTCGTGATTTGAAATATCATTTGTTAAACGCATTAGCGTTTGGTGAGGTGAGCTGCATATCTGCGTATTCAATATTGTACTGCATCATAATTTAGGAGACACGAGTGAATAAGATAGTCGTTCGAAATTTTGCCTATTTTATCGTCGGAATGTTACTTTCTCTTTGTAACGTTAAAGTTATCGCTCAGGACAGTGGACACTTTATAAGACCAATTAAGCCGATTGAAAAATTGACAAGCATCCAACGCCATCAAGTAAATTTAGGGAAAGTATTATTTGAAGATGTGAATTTGTCAGAGAATAAGCAAATGGCATGTATTAGTTGTCATCTGCCAGAGAAAGGCTATGCCGATGGTTTACCGTTTTCTAAAGACAATGCTGGGAAAGACAAAGTATATAATACTCCCTCAATATCCTACAGTATTTACAATTATCACGTCAGTTGGACCGGGCGATTTAAGAGTCTAGAAGAACACCTTGATTTCCTGATCACAAATAAAACCTTGATGAACAGGAAATGGCCGTCACTCATTGCGCAATTGAAAGGTAATAGCGAATACCAATCGCTTTTTACCTTGGCTGGATATAATGAAATATCGAAGAGTACGGTGATTGATGCGATTATTAAATTTGAAGCTAATTTAGCAAAACCTTCGCGATTTGATTTATACCTCTTGGGGGATAGAACAAAGTTAAATAGCGCTGAGATTGCAGGGTTTAATTTATTTAAGAGCGCTGGCTGTGTCAGTTGTCATCAAGGCATAAATTTAGGGGGGAATTTAAGGCAAAAATTTGGCGTTATTAAGCCGTATTTTCCAGAGCAGGAAATAAATACTAGAGATCTCGGTTATTTCAACTCTAGCGGCAAAAGCGAAGATATTAATTTTTTTAGAGTGCCTAGTTTACGCAATGTGACAAAAACGGCGCCATATTTTCATGATGCGTCAGCACCTACATTAGAAAAAGCCATTCAAGTGATGTTTACCTATCAGTTAGGGATTGATGCGACTGAAGAAGATATTGAGAGTATCAAGGCTTTCTTAGCGACACTGGAAGCGATCGAATGACATTAAAACGATTTATCAAATACTCATTAGTAGTGATCTGTTTAGTATTTCCATTGATTTGGTTATATATGGATAGTGAGCTTGGGATGAGCCGTAAGGCCCATGAAGTGGACATGCTATTGCTAAATGTTATTCAGGTTGATACAGAGTTAACAGAGCGAGTGTTAAGAACACGCAGTCAATTAACGCTTCATTATGATGATATATCAAGTTCACAGAAACGTTTACATAACTTATTGGTAAAATTTCCAATGTCTATAATCAATAATTCGACGGCCTTAAAAGAGCAGTTGAGTGTGATTACTGAGTTGTCTCTCGAGACGCAGAATTCTCTTGATAAATTTAAATCGATTAATTCACAGGTCAGTCAACGACAACGCTATATCAAATATTTAGCAGAGGAAATCGAAAGAACATCTTCAGCAACCACAGCGGTGATTAATGAAGTCAACCATATAGTGATCGAAGTATTCAATGCGCGAATATTTGGTTATCAGATCAGCGAAAGTGACGTTAAAAATTATAATGAAAGATTGTTAAACTTGGCAAAAAACGATGATCAAGAAACCCAATTACTTGTTGAAAAATTCTTGATTCATTTTAAAGAGCTTTCACTACTGGCTAATAAAGAAACGGTAATTGTGTCTAATATCTTGGAGCATCAATTACGAAATCAATCGCTAAAAATTCGTCAAGAGTTACTTGCCAGCCATTACAAAGAACTTATTAACAGTAAAGATATTCAGCGTTATTTAACTATTTACACAGGGTTTCTCTTAATTCTGATTCTGTTTTTTGTCTTGAATCGGCGACATTTGAAACGTTATGCCTCAAAACATAAACAACACAGCGAGCGTGATGATCTGACTCAACTGTATAATCGGCGAGTGTTTCTTAAGAAATTAGAAAGCATCATTCATAGCCAATCAGGTGCCTTGTTATTTATTGATCTCGATGGCTTTAAGATTGTAAATGATCAACTTGGCCATAACGTGGGCGATGAAACGTTACAGATGGTTGCCAGTAAGTTGAAAAACGTCATCGAGCTAAATAAATCGAATCATGTCACCGCGGATGTTTTTCGTTTAGGAGGTGATGAATTTGTTCTTTTGATTGAAGTTCAAGATCAAACTGATTCGAAGCGCTTGTTAACAGAGTTTGCCCGCTCAGCTGTAAAAGAGTGTGCGTTTAACTTAACATCACCGAATGAGACATATTCTATTTCTGTTAGTGTTGGCGTTGCTCAATTCCCTGAGTGTGGCAAAGATATTGCTGAACTATTAAATTGTGCCGATAAAGCGATGTACGAGTCGAAGCAACGGGGGCGAAGTTGTTACACTTTTTACAATGAAATTGAACAGTAGAAAGATGAAGAGTTAAGCCCTATGGCATCATGCCATAGGGCCCAATGTTTTTAAAAATTAACCAGCAATATAGTCATAACTTGCTTGAATACCTAGTGGAATCCCTACCGACCAATAGATAAG
>MPDF01000013.1 GCA_001874365.1 Gammaproteobacteria bacterium MedPE
CATAAATCGCGATCAATTCGCTGCAAAAACCTTCACCAAAGATCAACAGACCCTAATATTTTTAACTATCATTAAAAACAAAAACGCCTTAACGACATTAATCGTTAAGGCGTTTTACTATCTTCAGAAGGTAGAATTAACGACGCTTATTACGTGCAGTAATAGTCGCCAAGAAACCTTTAAGCTCTTCATCAGCCCAAGCTTGTGCTTTTGCTTCGGTTTCAAACCCTGTTTCAGATTTTGAAACAATCGTTTCTCTCGCCGTTTTACGACGCGTAATTTGTGCTGTCCATTGACCGTTTTCTTCAAGTAAACGGATATCAAATTTTTTGCTGTTGCTCATTGTTAGATCCTAGCTCATTTATCTATTCGCCACGACGTGACGAGAATTGGCGCTAGTTTACAGATTTATCGACCGCTATGCTCGTAAATTTCTCAAAAGAGTGACAATTAAGCGGAGTTCGAGACATGGCGCAAATCACGTTATATAAGCTTATCCAATTTTGCTATTTTCAGCATATTCACATCGTGAAGTCGGTTTAGTACGACGTGACAAAAAGATAGCTGAATGCGTAAACTTCTTCGCTTGTTTCTTCGCTTCACTGGCCATTTCAGCCACATCGTGATGGGAGCTACAAATGCTCACATCAGGTGCAACAACGCCAACAGCAAGACTCAACAATGGAAAGAACTGCTCCTCGCCATTACGAGATTTTGCATAAATACCTGACTGATTAAGATCTTGTTCGTTATAAAATTTACGAACCTCTCGATCAAACTCACTTAAGATCAACTGACAATGATGATGCCAATTTTCCCGTTCAAAAATAGCCACGAAATCATCACCACCAATGTGTCCAACAAAATCATTGGCATGACAATTACTCTGCATCAATCTCGAAACAAGTCCAATAACGGCATCACCCTTTGAATAACCGTAAACATCATTAAAAGGCTTAAAATTGTTAAGGTCAAAATAGGCGAAATAGAACGTTCGTTGTTCACTAATTAAACGGTCAACATGGCGATATATCGGCACATTACCCGGTAATAATGTTAACGGATTAGCATAACTTGCATGCTTGATTTGTTGCTGGGTTAATTGACGTAGCAAGTCACGAATAGAGCCAATGCCTACATAATTTTCTTGGTCGGTAATGATAAAATGCCATTGCAGTTGATCGTCTTTTTCCGCCGTCACCATTTTCGATAACTCATCTAGTCGAGTACTCGCCTCAACGACAACCGGCGCATCATTCATAATTTCTTTAATACGTTTACGCTCACTTAATGCTCGTCCATAGGGCGTCGAATACAACTCTAAAATATCACTCCGTAAAATCATCCCAACAGGCTTTTTACCATCTAATACTGGAATTGAATTCACGTTGACGTGCTTGTGAAAATAGTTCACCACATCGTTAGTACGCGTATTCATATGGAAGGTTTGCGCCGATTGTAATAATGAACTAGCTGTTTGCTCAAGTTGCGGCAAATAAAGTGTTGAGCGCTGATGATTATAAATAATTGCAGGCACGTCACGTATCGGATAAGACTCTGGCCGCGCGAACAAAAAGCCTTGGCCAAAACAAATTCCCAAGTCTTGTAGCTGTTCAAATTCTTGTTCCGTTTCGATGCCCTCAGCAATGACGCGCGCATTGATTTTTTGCCCAAGCGACAAAATACTTGTTACAAATTCACGTTTAACAGGATCAAGGTGCAGTTGGTTTATAAAGTAATAATCAATTTTGACAAAATCAGGTTTGACTTGCGACCACAACTTAAGGCCAGCATAACCAGCACCTAAATCATCGACTGCGATCCGAAAGCCTAGGTCGCGATAATGCATCAACGCTTTTTGCAACACCAACGGGTTATCAATGGGATACTTTTCACTGAGTTCAATCACTACTTGTTCTGGTAATAAGCCACTCTCTTTGACATAGGAAAGTGTTTTTCCATGCGGATGATCGGTTTGCAGAAAAATCATCGGACTCACATTTAAAAACAATAATCCTGAGAGTTCTAATTCAGCAAAGCGAGTAATAGAGATCTTGCGACAAACAAGCTCAAGTTGCGATAACAGGCCACATTCTAATGCCGTATCAAATAACATTTGCGGACTCGCAAGCGGGCTATTCGACGGGCCTCGAATCAGCGCTTCATAGCCATATAATTCACATTTATCTGTCGCATAAATGGGTTGAAAAACCGCATTTAACAATTCATGTTGAATAATTTCTGCTAATTCTTGCTGTAAGCTCATAATGATTTTGTATTAGTTTAGATAGGCAACAGTCTATTAACTATTTATTGCAGCATTGTGACAGTAGAGATTTGAGAAATGGAAGAAATTGGAACAGCAAGAAAACGTCCTTGTTATCTTGTTATCTTGTTATCTTGTTATCGAACGTTAAGAATAGCGGCGGCGAAATGCAATAAATGCGGTACCAAGTAATGCGATAATCCCAACACTACCACCGCCGGAATCTCCTGTTGTCGGTTCCGTACGCTTCGTTTTTACTGGATTTAAACCAGCTGCCGTATCAACAGTGGCGTCTTTGATATCAACGTTAGTAATGCTGACAAAATTTTCAAAACCAGCAACCGTGCTACATTGTGCAGTTGTAAAATTATCTAATGGTGTTTCACCACAATGTGTTAACCCTTGGATTTTCTCTAATACATCAAAGCCACTAACCACTTGGCCGAATACAGTAAAACCACTATTTTGAAAATCAAGATTTGCAGAGTTGTCAGCCATATTGAAGAACCACTGATTAGTCGCGCTATTAGCATCGCTGCCAAGTTTCGCCATTGCAATAGTCCCTTTAACGTTCGAATAAACAGGCTCATTAACAACAGCGGCTTTAGTATCCGTTTTTACCAGTTTCGCGCCATCATAGGTGAAACCGCCACCTTGGACGATAAACCCTTTAACACTACGATGTATAACGGTTGTGTTATAACTACCGTCATTCACATAGCTCAAAAAGTTAGCCACCGTTTTAGGCGTTGCATTATCAAATAGGTTAACTTCAACATTACCTTGCGACGTTTGGATTTCGACGATAGTTGCAAAACTCGATGCCGCAAAGATGCTTAATGATGAAGCAACTAGCAATGATCTCTTAAAAAATTTTAAAGCCATATTTCTCTACTTTATTTTATTGGTTGTTTAAGCGTAACGAAAACGTCACTGGCACTGTCGTTGAAATCGACGGCAACCCAGCAAGCTCACGCAGTTTTTCAATTCCTTTGATTAAATTAAAATCACCAGCGTTCACAAAGACTGGTTTATTACTCGATACCAACAAGTTACCGTCACTCAATAGAGTGACGCTCACATCGGCATTCATTGCTTGTTTTTCACCATGCAAATTTAACGAAGCAGGTACTTTCATCATTGCCGTTTGATTAACGACCAAACCAGCTAATGCTTTACTTGGTATCGATGCGCTTAACGTCGCCTGCGGGAATTTATTTGTCTCAAACAAATGTTCTCCCATACGCGAATCACGTATCGCTATTGCCGTATCAACTGACGATAAGTCGATAACCAATGAAAACGCACCATTATCTGTAAGCGTGCCATTAATATGGTTAAAGTGATGTGCTTCCATCACGTCACTTTTCTTTACCGACACAAAACTCAATGTAGAATTAGCTTTGTCTAATGCCCAGTCAGCATGCGCTGAATGACTTAATGTCATTAATAACACTGCGGCAACGGTTGATTTAATCATTATTTTTCTCCTAGATGGGCGGTCATAGTAGCTAACATCCGGTAATATTCAAGCAATTCGCTCAATTTTTACCTTTGATTACACTTACTTATTATTGTACTAACACTTGATAACATTTTTACTAAAAAAAAAGGAAGTGCTAATTAACTTAGCACTTCCTTTCTGTCGATTTCATCACTATTTGCTAACAAAGTTAGCTTTTAGTTAGAAGAATGTCGCTTTGTATTCAACACCCCAGAATGCAGGCTCTTTAACCATACCTGTTAGGTTGTTGAAATCAACACCACCAGTGATGCTGTCATCATCGGTAATGTTACGACCAAAGATTGCAACTTCGTGGCCGTTGTTATCTGTGTCCCATGCGTAGCCAAAGCGAACACCGCCTTCAAGCATGTTGTCATCATTAAATTCAACTGACTCATACAAGAAGAAGTTAATTTTGCTACGGTATGCCCAGTCAGTGTATGCAAAGATTTCACCTTCACCGAACTCTTTCGAGTAGCGTAAAGTGAAGTTAGCAATCCACTCAGGTGCATTTGGAAGGCTATTTCCGTCAATAATTGCTAAACCATCGCTATTTAATGGATCTGCTATTGTACAAGAACGACAGAATTGAACAGCTAGGTCGCTATCGTTGATTTCAGTCTTGTTATAGCTCACACCAGCGGTCATTAACAAATCTTCAGTGATTGCAACTTCAGAGTCTACTTCAAAACCGTAACCTTTAGTGTTATCAGCATTTAGAAGACGCGTAGTATTTGAACCACCACCAACAGCCGTTAGTTGTTGGTCATCCATGGTGTAGTAGAACGTAGAAACGTTAACACGAGCACGATCTTCCCAGACGCTTGATTTAACACCAAACTCAATCGAGTGCAGTGTTTCTGAATCAGCGGTCGTAATGTCATCACCGAAAGATACACGACCTTGGATAGATGGTGCACGGAAACCTTTTGCAGCGCGGGCATATAGGTTTACATCTTCCGAATAATTGTAAAATGCACTCAGATCCCAGCTCACTTGTGAATCATTAACGTTTAATTTCTTAAGTGCTAAGTTAGCGCCACCAAAGGCGGTTTGCGTACGCTCAGCTTCGAAATCTTTGTCATCATCAGTGTAGCGAACACCCGCAGTTACTTTTAAGCGGTCTGATACATCGTAATCAGCTGATGCGAAAACAGCCCAAGCGGTTGTCTTTTGATTTTGACGAGCAAAAATATTCTGAGCACCACCACCTAAAGTATCAAAACCTAGGTTATTAATGGTTAAGTCTTCTTTAAAGAAAAACACACCGTATTGGTAATCAAGCTTACCTAGTTCATTTGAAGCAACGCGAAATTCCTGTGTAAACTGAGAATGGTCAGGAATCACACCAGCACTTTCTGATGGGAAAGGAATTGGCGTCTCATCAGTACGAGGACCACTTACAGGCAAGAATACAGCGCCGTAACCACCATCGATATCGCCTTGAGAGAATACTTCTACAGACTCATACCCTGTAATCGAGGTAACAGTGTGATCGCCAAGATCATATTCTAGATTTAAACTAGCACCTTGGTTATCTACAAACTGCTTAGAGCGGCTGGCAGCATCATGATAAATAGTTTCATAATCGAAATCATCAACGAGATCATTAGTACCCGGCTTAATGATATTTGCGCGGAAGTTAATCGGCGTACCGTTCATATCGCGCCAGTGGTAGTTGAACAACGCGTTCATGTTGTCGCCTTCGTAAAGGAACTGAACACGACCAGCGATTTCCTGATAGCCACCAACGACATCATTTTGTTCAAAGCCAGGTGCTTTGTTATCAATAAAATTATCGCGAGATTGACGTAACAAAGAGACACGAGTTGATAATTCATCAGTCAAACCAAAACCAGCAGCCCCTTGAAGATCCATCGATCCCCAAGTACCGTATGATGCAGATACGTAAGCATCAAACTCTTGTGATGGTTTTACTGAGTCAAACTTTACAAGACCAGCAGGCGTATTACGACCAAATAACGTACCTTGTGGACCACGAAGCATTTCAACGCCTTCAAGATCAAATACTGGGAAACCTTTTAGGATAGGGTTTTCCATCACTACACCGTCAAATACTAGTGATACTGGCTGAGATGCATTTAAATCGAAATCTGCGTTACCTAAACCACGTACGTAAAAACGCGGGAATGTACGACCAAATGACGTTTCAATGTTTAAACTAGGAATTCGACCAGACATAAAGCGAATATCCATACCACTTGAACCATAAGCATCAAGCGCTTCACCTTGAACGGCAGCAACAGACAACGGTACTTCTTGTAAGTTTTGAGTACGACGCTGTGCGGTAACTTGAATGGTTTCTAATTTGATTTTCTTTTCATCGGCTTCTGCTGCTAGAGCATTGGCACCAGAAAAAGCAGACGCAAGTAAAGCAGCCTTAACACAAATTGCTAATGGCTTATGTTTAAGTGAGTTCATAGTATTCTCTAAGTAGTTAATTATCGGCTCCGTGGATATGCTGCCAATCAAATTTAACAATTGATTAACAAGATGCCGTCCTTGAAAGTTCCGCACGGTGTGCAAAACGCGCATATTTTAAGATGTAAATCTCATTTCTCACACCTCACCACGTAATTTATGTGATTAAAGTCACACTTAATTATCGTATTATTACAAGCTAGACTCAAACTTCACAGCTGAATGCCCTGAGCAAGGTGAAACATCTCATTAACTTGTACAAAGTGTCAACTTTTTTATTTACGCAAATATAGACGTATTAGTCAGAGTGATTTTCGCCTTTTGATAGACATGCGCTGGCTTAATAAATCTCTCATCTATTTCCATCAAATACGTTTCCCCATGCTAACTTCCGAATTAAAACACCGCTAACTAGCAAGTGGTAAAAATAACGATTTAATAGCCTAAAAAACTAACCAACAACAAGATAAATTACATAAACCACTAATTTTATTACTTTTAATTACTGGCAAAGGCTTTGCTACTTCCTATAAAAATAAACAAAAAGAATAAGGAATAGCAATGACATTGGAACTCAAAAACTTATCACTCAATTACGGCGATAAAAAACAAGCACTTAACGATTTAACACTATCCACTACGACCGGTGTGTTAGGACTGCTTGGCCCCAACGGGGCAGGTAAATCTTCGTTAATGAGAATTTTAGCAACGTTGAAAAAGCCCACCTCTGGCAATGTCCTTTGGCAAGGTAAGGATATTATCGACAAACCTACATCACTTCGTGAAGAGTTAGGTTATTTACCGCAATACTTTGGCGTTTACGAACAACTGACCGCCAAAGAATTTTTACACTATTTAGCAGGTTTAAAGGGGCTTAAACACAAAGATGCTGAGCAACGGATCATGAACTTACTCTCGCAGTTTAATCTTGCCCATGTTGCAGACTCGCCGCTCGCTAGCTTTTCGGGCGGAATGCGCCAACGAATAGGCATTGCTCAGGCACTCCTCAATAATCCCAAACTGTTGATTGTGGATGAACCGACTGTCGGCTTAGATCCACATGAACGTTTAGTCTTTAGGCAACTCATTGCAGATATTAGTCGGGATGCATTAGTTATTTTATCAACACATATTGTGTCTGACATTGAAACGATTGCAGACTCGATTGCAATTATGGATCAAGGGAAATTAATCAGCCACAATTCACCAGAGACATTAATTCAAGAAGTGGCACCGTATTGTTTTGAGATAACACTACCTCGAGAACAAGCCAACGCATTACAACCTCAGCTCAATGTCAGTCACAGCTTGCGTCAAGGTGAAAACATGACGCTTCATTTTGTAAGCACACAGCCTATTCCATCAGGGGCTGTCACACGAAATGCCACACTAGAAGATGCTTACCTATTCTTTGTTAAAGGAAAAGAGTTTATTGACATGCCAATAAACTCAGACACTGCGTTGGAGGCCGTATGAGTAATGTACTTATCGCCAGTATCAAAGCAGACTTTAAACAACGAGTTCGTCAATCAAGCTTTGTTATTACCTTATTAGTAATGGCTTTGCTTACCGTGTTATTTTTTCCTGCACCCAGTGCCGAATATCAAACATTAGTCATTAATGGTTATCGCGGAATATACAATAGCGCTTGGATAGGAATTTGTCTTGCGAGTCTGAATATCACGTTGTTGCCCATTATCTGTTTCTATCTCGTGAAAAACACCATAAATAACGATCGACGATTACTCGTGTCTGAGTTAATTGCCGCGACTCCCGTCAGTAAAACTCATTACCTTTTTTCTAAATGGTTGGTAAGTGTCATTGTTTTAAGTGCCGTAATGATGGTGATGATGACGATAAGCGTACTGATGCAACTCTATTTTGGTGAGGCATACGCCATTGATCTATGGCAGATTATCTGGCCTCAACTGGTATTTGTATTCCCGCTATTGTTAGCCATTGCGTCAATTGCTTTATTTTTTGAAACCGTTCCATGGCTTCGTGGTGGACTTGGCAATGTAGCCTACTTTTTTATCTGGGTAACAACGCTGGTCAAACTTATTGCATCAGGCAGTGGTATATCCGTGATTCACGCACAAATTCAACGAGATATTGCAACGTTGTATCCAGAAACAGCGTTAGATTCTAGTATTAGTATTGGTACCAGCCTTTCAGAAAACGAAGTTTTAACCTTTGTTTGGCATGGCGCAACAATATCGTCAGAAATATTTATCGATGTATTGCCTATTACGCTTAGCAGTGTTCTTTTCTTAATAGTAGCCATTATTCTGTTTGATCGCTTTACGCATAGTGGCGCAGCGGTTAGTAAAACATCTAACCACTTTATTGATAAAAAATTGTCGTTATTAGGCGCGTCTTTTGATGTGATTTTTAAGAAAATGACTAACATTAGTACGTTTACTCGCCAAGTTAGACTTGAACTATTATTGTTAATAAAAGGGTTATCTAAATACTGGTATATAGTCATTATTGGCCTTAATATCGCTCAAATTTTTGTGCCATTAGCAACACTCAACCAAGCTATTATTCCGCTAAGTTGGCTAATGTGTGTACTGATTTTGTCCCCTATTGGTGTACGCTCGCACCTCAATAATACAGATTCCCTATTGAGCTATTGTAATTTTTCCATCAATAAACAGGCATTGAGCGTTATCTCAGCGGCAATATTACTACTATTGCTAACAACATCTGGTGGGCTTATTAGGCTGTTGGTAACTGGCGAATTACTGATCGTTGCTCAAATGTTCATTGCAACGTTCTTTATCAGCGTACTTGCTTTTACTTGCGCCAGCCTTACTAAAACGAATCGAACATTCGAAGTTATTTACCCTGCATTGTGGTATTTAGGGCCATTGCATGCATCACTCTATTTAGACTATTTTGGGGTCAATAGCCAATTAAGCTGGCAAGCGAACATACCAATTTACTTCCTTGGCATTGCAATCTTGCTCTTTGTTATCGGATTATTTAAGTCTCATCGTAATTATGCGGTTAGCTAAGGTCTAATAAACGTTTTAGATTAAACTTTGGACAATCGACAAAGATCAACAGACCTTAGTACCTTGTTGCGATAAATTTGTTTACACTAGGGCCATTGAAAAACACTATTTAGGACACTCAATGGCTCAATTCATTTATTCAATGAATCGCGTTGGTAAAGTAGTACCGCCAAAGCGACACATCCTCAAAGACATTTCTCTTAGCTTTTTTCCTGGCGCAAAAATCGGCGTACTCGGTTTAAATGGCGCTGGTAAGTCAACGCTATTAAAAATCATGGCTGGTTTAGACACTGAAATTGAAGGTGAAGCACGCCCACTTGCTGATATTCGAATTGGCTACTTACCACAAGAGCCTGTACTTGATGAGCAGCAAACGGTTCGAGAAGCTGTTGAAGAAGCCTTCAAAGAGGTTAAAAATGCACTGACTCGTCTTGATCAAGTATATGCGGAATACGCTGAGGAAGGCGCTGATTTCGATGCGTTAGCAAAAGAGCAAGGCGAACTTGAAGCACTCATTCAAGCAACCGATGGCCATAATCTGGAACATGCTCTTGAGCGCGCGGCTGACGCACTGCGTTTGCCGGAATGGGACCAAAAAATTCAGGTACTGTCCGGTGGTGAGCGTCGCCGTGTTGCATTATGTCGTTTGTTGTTAGAAAAACCAGATATGCTGCTACTTGATGAACCAACTAACCACTTGGATGCTGAATCAGTCGCTTGGTTAGAGCGCTTCTTACACGACTATGCGGGAACTGTTGTGGCGATTACCCATGACCGTTATTTCTTAGACAACGTAGCAGGCTGGATTTTAGAGCTAGACCGCGGCCAAGGTATTCCATGGGAAGGTAACTACTCAAGCTGGTTAGAGCAAAAAGACGAGCGTTTAGCTCAAGAGAAATCATCAGAAAAAGCACGTCAAAAATCAATTGCTAAAGAATTGGAATGGGTTCGTTCTAATCCTAAAGCACGCCAAGCCAAAAGTAAGTCACGTATGGCGCGATTTGAGGAGCTTAACAACAATGACTACCAAGCGCGTAATGAGACTAATGAATTATTCATTCCACCAGGACCTCGCCTAGGAGACAAAGTCTTAGATATCACTAATCTATCGAAATCATTTGACGGCCGTGTGCTAATCGATGATTTAAACCTTAGCATCCCTAAAGGTGCAATCGTGGGTATTGTTGGTGCTAATGGTGCAGGTAAATCGACGTTATTTAAAATGATCACTGGTTCAGAGCAACCAACTTCTGGTGAAATCACCTTAGGTGATACTGTTGTTGCAGCAAGTGTTGACCAGTTCAGAGATGACATGAACGAAAATAACACGGTATTCCAGGAGATCGCTGAAGATCAAGATATTCTAACGGTTGGTAATATTCAGATCCCTTCGCGTGCCTATGTTGGTCGTTTTAACTTTAAAGGCAGCGACCAGCAAAAGCGAATTGGTGAACTCTCTGGTGGTGAACGAAACCGCGTTCACTTAGCTAAGCTTCTCAAGGCTGGCGGCAACATGTTGCTACTTGATGAGCCAACCAATGATTTAGATGTTGAAACATTACGTGCTCTTGAAGATGCATTATTAGAGTTCCCTGGTTGTGCCATGGTTATTTCCCATGACCGTTGGTTCCTTGATCGTATTGCCACACATATCATCGATTACCGTGATGAAGGGAAAATCAATTTCTTCGAAGGTGCCTACTCTGATTATGAGAAATGGTTGAAAGAGGAACTTGGAGAAGCAGCCGTTAATCCACACCGTATTAAGTACAAGCGTATTTCTTAAATACAGCGTCTGAGAAAGCGGTCAAATGATTATTCATTTGGCCGCTTTTTTATTTATATGTTAAGACGATAGATTTGCTTTCATTCAATTGAACAGCTAACTTAATAATTAATTCTATTTCATCGTAGGTGGTGAGGTTACTATGCAAGATAAACGTATTTTTCAACGTGTCTTATTTAGTCATGACGCAAAATTGCTGTGTAATGGCGAAAGTCATATCGTTCAAGTGCTGGATTTATCGATGCATGGATTTTTGTGCACTAAACCAAACACGCTTGATGTTAGCCTTAACGATGAAACAACCTTGATTTTAACCCTTGAACAAGGGCGAAAAATTGTTATGGAATCCACCGTCGTTCACATTGATAATTCACACCTTGGTATGAGCAGTCATCACATCGATATTGACAGCATCAGTGAACTAAAACGACTCATACAACTTAACCTTGCCAATGACGACTTGCTTAACCGCGAGCTTGATATGTTAGCGCGATAGGTAAATAACAAAAATAAAAAAGGCCAATAGTTATTTAACGCAATATTAAGATGCCTGTCGGCGTCCTACTTCCATTGCCTGGCCTAAATCACTAACTTTCTCTACAGGAATAAACGCAATCCCTTGATGATTAGTGAGCTCCTTGCTGTAATTCTTCTTCGGTAGAATAATGGTTTTAAAACCATTTAACACGGCTTCTTCAACACGTTCTACACCATTTCTTACAGGCCTTACTTCACCATTAAGTCCCACTTCTCCAAATGCAATAGTGTCATTAGGAAATACAATTTCTTGGTGAGATGACATCAACGACATAACCAGCGGTAAATCACAACCAACATCTCTCGTTAAATTAACACCACCAACCACATTGGCATATATATCTTTAAAACCGATCATCACGCCCATTCGCGTCCGCATAATTGCCAGCAGCATATTTAATCGTTTGTAGTCGATGCCAATAACACCGCGTTCAGGTTTTTCTGACGTGCTGTCACTCACTAATCCTTGCATATTGACCAGCAGAGTTCTGTTGTCTTCGCTGTACGCATAAGCCATGTTACCTGTGGCTTCAACGCCACTGTGTTCTAAGTAAATAGCACTCGGGTTAGTCACATCTTTTAAGCCGTCGGCCATCATCGCAAAGGTACCAATCACATTAATGCCGCCATAACGATTCTTATTAGGTTTCATGGTTCGGTATTTGGCATCAATTTCCGTTTCTAATTTAAATGCACCATCGATGATGTGACTTAATGTCTGCGGACCAGCAAAAGAACCATCTTTCGTTTCATGGCCTACTAAAAATACCGAAATGCCATCTGCTTTTGCTTTACGCGTAAGAAACGCAGCACTTTCTTTAACTTGAGTCACACTACCAGGGCTGTTATCCAATGACGGTAAAAAGGCGGTTTGAATAGAATCAACAATCAAAAACTTGATGCTCAAGCGGTCACACTCAGCGGCGATTTCATCGACATCGCCAGAGGTCATAATATTCACATTGTCAATATTGAGACCCAATCGTACACCGCGAGCTTTAACCTGCTCTGCACTTTCTTCACCAGTGACATACAGCGTTGGCATTGACTGCGATACGAAACAAGCCGTTTGAATTAAAATGGTACTTTTACCAGCACCCGGGGATCCAGAAAGTAAGTTGACCGAGCCGTACGCCGTGCCCCCCCCCATGAGTCGATCAAGCACCTTAGAGCCAGAGCTAAATCGCGCGACTTCAGAATCTTGTACGTCAGATAACTTTTTAGATTGCGCACTTGCCGCGCCAGCATACCCAGAACGGGCAGTCGTTTTAGTGCTATGAGTTGCTTGAGTTGGACTTTTAGCTGCTTTAAATTCAACAATAGTGTTCCATTGACCACATTCACTACATTGCCCCTGCCAGCGTGGATATCCATCAAATCCACAATCTGAACACATATATGACTTTTTCTCTTTAGCCATGCTTACTTTCCACTCAATTATTGTCTGTTTCACTAATACGCTCTATCATACTGTAAAGTATAATTTATTGATAAGCATTAGCTGTATTTTCTGAGTATCAAGTCCTAATTTATTGTAGAAGTATTCCCTAAAATATTCGGAAATAGTCGTTAGCCCTACTGACTTTTCGCTTAGGCATGTATATTGCTTATTTAGCTATTTCTGTGGTTTCCAATGATAATACGCCAAATTAGTGACACACTCAGCGTGGAAACAGCATTAACACCATGAAACTTGGATTTTAGTACCACTATGTCTTTAGATGATGACAAAGCATTTATTAAAAAGCTGATTCCTTATTACCAAGACTCAAATTTCAATGAAAGATTTGAGCATGTAACCCGTGAGCTTTCTAAATCGCGACGCTTTTTAGTTAAAATGGAAATTAATCGCCTCTTTAACGATTGTAATCGGGTGATCGATTTGCGCGGTCGTGTTGATGCAACTTGCTTTGAACACCCTCATGACGGCCTTGTTCATTACCTTGATGACGTTGCCCTCAATTTATTTGAAGAATCTATCTCCGTATTTGGCAAATTTACGGTGGGTGTATTTGAAGAAGTTACGAATGCGAAAAACAGTTACCGAGAAAAACAACAAAGAGAAGATGATGCACGTCGTAATGAATTAAAAAGTAGAAGCCAAGGAGCCGTGAAGGAAAAGACAAGTGAGCCTGTTGCAATTTCCGAAGAAATTGTTATTCCACCTAATTTCGCCCAAAAAGTTAGCCTAACTAATTTAAATCCGCGTATTGAAGAGCGAATAAACATACTCACACGGGTCAAAGTTAGATTAGCCAACGGCCGAACTATTCACGGTTTAACCACAAACATGTCAACTCGTGGTGCTAAAATAAAACTCAATAACACATACAAAATAGCACTTGGTGACGTACTTTATGTAGACTTTGTTGAGATAGAGCAAACTGGCGAGGAAATAGTTTCTCTTGATCTAACCTATAAAGTTATCGATGTCACCTCCAGTGGTGATCAACATTGGTTTAACCTACATAGAGTACATCAACAAGCCGATGTTGATAGTGTTTTAACCGCATTTATTAAGAAAGAACGACCATCTAGTTCTACTGATGTCGAGCACATTATAGAAGGTGTTCGTTCGCTAGGTTATCAATTCATTCACCTAAACAAAATGTCTGGATTACCAATATTTTTCGAACAGCGAGACAATATTTATATTCCGATGTTTGCACTGAGCAATTCCGAAAACAAAAATATGCTCAGCTATTGGCAGACACACAACAATATGCTTCGTATTGCATCACTAATCTCTCATCAGCGCATCAAACAAGCACTAGATACGGGACAACCTGACCAACCTATTTTAATATTTTGTTTTACGCATATTGCCAAAGGTCGAAAATTTTTCTATAGCGCAACTGAACAAGAATTAAAGGAAAGTGGTTTAACCGACTTGTTTATGCAATTTGGCGCGAAGAAAGAGAGTTGGAAGATTTATCAGCTTTACGTTAATGATGTAAAAGATTACGAATGGCACATGCCTGATATATTGCCACAGCATTTAATTAGCAAGGAAAAATCAACCTTAGAGCAACACAAACATTTGCTAAAACTTCATGATATCGAAATATCAGCGTATTTATTCGAAATATCAACCGGTGATGGTTTTAAACACTATCGCATGCGAAAGCCTCAAGAAACACGCATTAACTTGCTACAAAAGTTCGGCCATAAAGACGCAAAAGATGCCGGTATTAAACTCATTGAAACCAGTAATATGACAATGAGTAATCGCCGTGAGGATAGATTTAACTATCAAACCAAGGTCAACATATTACACAAACGTAAACAGTATTCCGGCACAACGGTCGATTTTTCAGTTCATGGTATCCAAGTTAATTTAAATGACACCTTTGAGATTCATAAAGGCGATATCCTTAAGGTCATTATCCCCATTTTTAATAAAGCAGCCAAAGAAGCTGAAGATACAGTGTTACTCTATGAAGTCATGCGAGTTGCCAATGAAGGAAAGATCCTTAACCTTAAAATTTCAGTGACGCCTGAGACAGAGTTTGGGCCTAAGGCGGTCTACCGAATAATTAAAAGTAATCAACATAAGCTAACAGCACAAATAGCACCGCCTGCTAATTTTACGAAATCATTAATTTTACAATATTGCCATTATCTAAGCTCATTGATTATCATGATTTCTAAGGTGCAAAACAGCTATAAAGTTTCGCAAATAATAACGCCACCGCAACACAGTTCGTTATTCAATCTTTTTTCAGTTTTATCACCAATAGACAGTCATTGTGATATGTCACCTATTTCGCAAAATAACCTATTTAAAGAGATTTTTACCAATACGTTAAAGCAATTAATGGCAAATTCACCAGCCGCTTGTAAAGAAGTCTATATTCAGTTGATTAATGAAGGGCAAAGTTATCGCACCCTTACCCATCATTTTGATCATTTTGAAACGCCACAAGAACACTGTGAATTTATCAGTACTGCGAGTAAAGAAGGTCAACTATTCGCACTAAGAATTAGCATGAGCCGCAGTCCCAAGATGAATTACAAAACCTTCTCTCGTGAGATAATTTACGCGGCGAAACAAGCAAGTTATAAAACGCGTCAGTTGCAAGCAGAGCTTGACGCAATCATTGCCACAGCCGAGATTGTTGATATTTTACCTGAAATTAAGCAACGCTTTAATTGTCATTAGTCTGACAACAATGCAATCACGCTGCGTAAATCGCCATAATTAATAGCCACATCTGCCTGTTGTTGAACAACAGGCTTAGCGTGATAGGCTATTCCTAATGCCGCTTTTTTCATCATTACCAAATCATTGGCGCCATCACCAATAGCAATAGTCTGTGATGGCTCAATATCATATTCTTTAGCAAGTACCTCAATCGTATCAGCTTTAACTTGGGCATCGACGATAGTACCCGCAACTTCTCCAGTTAATTTACCGTCTTCAATAACTAAGGTATTTGATACCGCAGCATCAAGCCCTAATTGCACTTTTAAGTTATCAGCAAAATATGTAAAACCACCAGAGGCAATAGCCACACGCCAGCCATGCTCTTTAAAGGATTTTGCAAGCGCAGCCATACCAGGCATCAACGGCAAATTATTAGCAATAGAATCTAATAATGAAACCTCGATGCCTTTTAATTTACTAACCCGTAAGCGCAAGCTTTCAGAGAAATCGAGTTTACCTTGCATTGCAAGTTCAGTAATCTCTGCAACTTCATCACCGACATCAGCAAGCTTCGCGATTTCATCAATACATTCAATGGTAATACTGGTCGAATCCATGTCTAAAACCACAAGTCCTGGTTTTAGCAAGGTTGGTTTAGTGTCATTACATTCAATGAGATCAACGTTATTATCGTTGCAATACTGGTAAAGATTGGTGTTTTCCGTTGATGACAATCGTTCACTTAAACGAATAGTCAGTTTTTCAACATCAAGATGACTCGATAATAAACTGACAGTCCAATCTTGCTTTGGGAGCAGCGCAATAACACCTTCTATAACGGTTTCGCTTAACTGTTTACTTAAAAAAACAAACTGCTGAGTAACGACAGGAATTACTTTGTCGTCAGACGAAAGACTCAACCCGCCAATAGATTCATCACTCCATATGCCACGGACATTTCCTCGTGATATTTCAATCTGCGAATCAGCTAAAAAGCCCCCATTAATCAACTGAAAAATATCCTGACTATGAGTAATATAAAGTTGTTTTTGTGACACGAAACCGTTCCTGATTAGCTAATTGACAACATTGTCGGTTAAACTAACAAAAATAATGTCTATTGAACATGCCCAATAAGTCTGTTTTGTTTATTAGCTATTCCATTAGTTCATAGACATCATTAGGGGCTATTGCACAAAATTCATTCTCAAAAGATCAACAGCCCCTGATAAATATGCTTTAATTTAATATCAAGGAAACACCACAAGGACAGTGTGATTGGACATTCTATGAAAAAGAACTCATTAAATAAGCAAATAATCATTAGGCGCCTGTCGCAAATATCTTTGGCATTAGTACTCATTGCGGCCCTTGCATCACTATTGTGGCATTCGCAAGAGCAATCAAAAGAAATGCGGGCCCAACAAGAAGAATCGATGGCTGCGATTTTAAAACAGCAATTAGCGCTCGCCGCCACTATGGGACTAAAGCTTAATGACCAACAACAATTACAATGGCTGGCGCAGACATTGAGTGAATCACCACTGATCAATGGTGTTTGGATCCATCGCAGTGACGGCACCTTGATGGCAGAATCAACCGTACAAACTGAGCAACCAACATTAATGCTGGCGGCTGAAATCCGTCAAGATAAGTTGTTAGGCTATTTACGATTACGTTTGAACCAAGATGTCTTTGTGCAACCCATTGTTGAAATTCAAAAACAACAACAAGAATGGCAACGTTGGTCACTACTTTTAGCTGGGCTGATTGGTATTTTGTTAGCGCGAGCATTATCGCAAAAACGGGCAAAATATCAGCTGAGAGATTTACTCAATAAATACCGTAGTAAAGAACGTAATGAGCAACAAGAAGCCAGTGATTCGGCGTAACAGAAGATATAGTTTTTCGGTTATTCAAGCATAAAAAAAGCCAGTGATATGTCACTGGCTTTTTTATTAACGTAATAATTAATCTTTTAATAAAGACTCTAACGTTAACTCAATCATGCCGTTAAACGTCGTTTGACGCTCTTCAGCTGTTGTTTCTTCACCAGTACGAATGTGATCAGATACCGTAACAACACATAATGCCTTAGCGCCAAACTCAGCAGCTACGCCGTATAGACCAGCAGCTTCCATTTCAACACCTAATACGTTCATCTTCTCAACTGTATCAAACATGCTTGGCTGTGGCGTGTAGAACAAATCAGCCGTGTAAACGTTACCAACGAGTGCATCGATGTTATTTTCTTTAGCCGCTGTAACCGCATTGTGTAATAAACCGAAATCAGCAATCGCCGCGAAATCGTGATCTTGGAAACGTGCACGGTTTACTTTTGAATCAGTACAAGCACCTTGAGCAATGATGATGTCACGAACTTTAACGTCAGTCGACACAGCACCACAACTACCAACACGTACTAGACGCTTAACGCCGTATTCAGTAATTAACTCTTTCGCGTAGATAGAGATTGAAGGAATCCCCATACCAGTGCCCATGACTGAAATACGCTTGCCCTTATAAAAACCAGTGTAACCAAACATGTTACGAACATCAGTTACCTGCTCAACATCTGTTAGAAATGTTTCTGCAATAAATTTAGCGCGAAGCGGATCGCCCGGTAATAAAATATCTTCTGCAAATGCACCTTCTGGAGCGTTAATATGCGGAGTCGCCATAATAAGTTAACCTTAATAATTAATTATAAAAATGATTTACCATACGCCAGTGGCGATAAATCTAAATAGGATGCAATGCTTTGACCAATATCGGCAAACGTATCACGTTTACCGACACTTCCACCCTGCATTGATGGGCTATAAAAAATAACAGGAATATGTTCACGGGTGTGATCACTACCTGGCCAGCTTGGATCACAACCGTGATCCGCTGTTAATACTAATAAATCATCGTCTGCCATTTGCGCGATAAACTCAGGTAAACGACTGTCGAAATATTCCAGAGCACTCGCATAACCAGGAATATCACGGCGGTGACCGTAAGCCGAATCAAAATCAACAAAGTTAGTAAAGACAATGGCATTTTTTGGCGCGGCTTGATGTGCTTTTAGCGTCTCATCGAACAAATCGGCAAGACCAGTTGCTTTCACTTTTTTCGTAATGCCTTGTTGCGCATAAATATCGGCAATTTTACCGATACTAACCACTTCATTACCGGCCTCTTTAGCAAAGTCTAACAACGTCTTAGATGGTGGCAACACTGATAAATCGCGACGATTACCAGTACGCTCAAAAGACGTGCTGTCTTTACCAATAAATGGACGAGCAATTACTCGGCCAATGTTGTATTCATCCAAAACATCACGAGCTGCTTCACAGACTTCTAATAAACGCGCTAAACCAAAGCTTTCTTCATGGGCAGCAATTTGAAATACACTATCACTCGAGGTATAAAAAATAGGCTTACCAGTCGCCATGTGCTCTTCGCCAAGCTCTTCTAAAATAGTTGTGCCAGAGCCATGACAATTCCCTAAAACGCCAGGTAAATCACAGCGTTTGATGAGTTCATCAATAATTTCTTGAGGAAATGAGTTTTCTTTCTCCGTGAAGTATCCCCATTCAAACAATACTGGCGCACCGGCAATTTCCCAGTGGCCACTTGGCGTATCTTTACCTGTGCTAATTTCCGCGGCAAAACCGTATTGACCGACAGGTGCCGTATCTTGATCATTTCCTTCTGGAAAATAACCAGAGCTATCTAAACACGCATGAGACAAACCCAATTTGGTCAACGTTGGAATATTTAATGTGCCTTGACGGTTTATATCAGCCGTGCCTTGTGCACAAGCTTTTGCAATACTACCCAGAGTATTTGCACCGACATCACCAAACGTATCAGCGTCATCGCTGGCACCAATACCTAAAGAATCTAACATCATAATAGTGACGCGTTTCATAACTTATCTTCCGTCAATTAGTAGCCCGTGCTTTGTACACTTGGCTGTTGATTATTTAATGTTGCAATTAAATTGCTTAATAAGCTACTGGCACCAAATCTAAAGTGTGCTGGTGTAATCCATTCACTTGATAATATCGATTGAGTCAGTGCAAGATAATCAGCAACATCTTGCGCGTTTTTAACGCCGCCAGCGGCCTTAAAACCACAGGTTTCGCCAGTTTCTTTTATGGCATGAAGCATTTGCTCCGCAGCTTCTAATGTCGCGTTAACAGGTACTTTACCCGTCGATGTTTTAATAAAATCTGCACCTGCGTTAATGGCAATTAAGCTGGCTTTTTTAATGAGTTCAGGAGATTTAATTTCGCCGGTTTCTAAAATAACTTTTAACACGGTATTATCACCACAGGCATCTTTACAGCCACGAACAAGTTGCGCACCAACTTCTTCATTACCTGCTAAAAATGCGCGATATGGGAATACAACGTCGACTTCATCAGCACCTGCTTCTACCGCCGCTTTTGTCTCAGTAACGGCACTCTCAACATCATCATTTCCGTGAGGAAAATTAGTCACAGTCGCCACTAAAATATCGCTAGCGTTTAACGTCTTGAGCTGCGCCTTAGCGGTTTGAATAAATGCAGGATAAATACACACTGCTGCCGTTTTGCCAGCCTCGCTTATTGCTTGGCGACATAATGCTTCAACGTTCTCAGGCGTATCATCTTCGCTTAGCGTCGTCAGATCCATCAACTGAATGCCATAACATGCCGCGCGTTCTAAATCAGTCATTCTTATCTCAACATCATTGTTCATTCTTATTAATATAACTAAGTATTAATTATAGTTTCCGATAACGGATGCGAGCAATTTAGCGATTTTTAACGTTCGTTACTATCGCAGCGATCACATTTGTCGTTAAAAACAATCTAGTTATCTCCGCCATTACACTTTTAATGCGTCAATAAAAGACGTCTGACTACAAATCCAACAACAACTAAAAAGGTTTGAATATAAAAACCTACTTAAAGCTTACCACACAAGCTTTACAGCTACTAAAGTACCAAAATAATCACTATAAAAATAAGGCAAAAAACAACAAATTCCTTAAAAATCATATGTCAACATTTACGCAACATACCATTAACAAAAATGTGATCTGGTTAACATTTTTATATGTAACTTTACATTATATGCTAGTTCGCTATTGCCCATTTAATGAACTCTAATTATCTTGACTGCCGAATGGATGACGCTTCGTATTGATACTCTTTATCAACGAAGAATTTTTAAATGGAGGTTTAATATGTTGTTTTCACTGGCAGATTTTTTCTATAAGGTTAAAGATAACCATTGGCGTGGTAATATTAATTTTAGCCCTACTTCTGAAGCATTTAGCGCTCTCTCACTCCAATCTTTTACCGCGCTACAATCAGAAAATCCAATAATCTCATTCGGCGATCGTGTACTAGTTACTGATGAACCAACCCCCAATACTATCTCAACGTTTCTATGGCTCTGGTCTATTGGTGCCGTTATTGTGCCGATAAGGCACTCCATGAAACAAGAAGCAATAATGAATATTGCAAGTGATTGCCACGCAAAAGTACTGTTTAGAAATGGGAAAATGCACACGTTGTCAATTTCACCACGTCAACCCGCCAGTGAGACAGACGTGAAATCGTTCTCTTTTGAATCAACGAGAATTGTCTGTGGTTGTGATCTTGCGTTAATTATTTACACGTCGGGAAGTACTGGCGCTCCTAAGGGCATTATGCTCAGTCACAATAACGTCATTACGTCGATCAACGCCATCGGCACATACCTGTCTCTCGATGCACAAGAACACATTTTATGTCTCTCTCCTCTTTCATTCGACTATGGTCTTTATCAACTGCTCTTTAGTTTAAAATTCGATTGCCAATTAACGTTATTCCAAGAAGATTTCCATCCCATAAAAGTCATCAAAGCCCTAGAAAATAACGATGTCTCACTGCTGCCTGTCGTCCCCGCTATGGCTAGTTCATTAGTCAAGATAATTCAGGTATTCAAAACAAAGCTACCGCATCTAAAAAAGATAACAAATACAGGTGGCCACCTAGCTCAGGAAACGATCAAAAATTTAACAACGTTATTGCCAACAACCAATATTTACGCAATGTACGGCCTAACGGAATGTAAAAGAGCATTGTATTTACCACCACAGGACACGATAAAAAAACTGGGGTCTGTTGGTATTCCAATTCCTGGGCTGGAAGCAAAAATTTTTAAAGCGCAGTGTGACCAACACTTCAAAGAAGTTTCACAAGGTGAAATTGGCGAACTTTTTATTCGCGGAGCAGCACTAATGCAAGGCTACTATGGCCAAGCTGACGCAGGTGCGAGTATTCACAAAGGCCACTATAGGGATGATAACTGGCTGGCAACAGGAGATCTCTTTACTCAAGACGAAGACGGCTACTTTTATTTTAAAGGGCGTTGCAAAGACCTTATTAAACAAGCGGGATATTGCTTGTACCCAGCAGAATTAGAAGCACAAATTGAGCTGTATTCCAACGTCTACCTAGCAGCAATCGTTCCTCACACCGATAGATATGGCGATGAAATTGCTTGCTTATATGTCCAACTCAATCAAAACGATACATCTCATCAAGCTGAGTTCAAAGCGTGGCTCAAAGAACACTTAGACCCTAGTTATTGTCCCCGCGAAATTAACTTCACCGACAATATGGTACTGACCCCAAATTCTAAAGTTGATAAACAGCACTTAATTTCACATTTAGCTGCCGTGCAGTCATAAAAATCACAGGAAGAAATGAGTTTATGGAAAACGTAATTAACGCGCTAAATAGCAGCCACCGCTCAATAGAGACGCCTTGCTATCTCTATAGTGTGAGTCAGGTTGCTGACAACTTTAATCAATTAAAGTCTGCGCTCGGAACAGAGTTAATCTATTCCATGAAAGCTAACAACAATATCGATTTACTCATGCGATGTAGTCATCACCTCACAGGAGGTATTGAAATAGCTTCCATTGGTGAACTCAATTCAGTCGCGGGCGGCAATAGTGAAAAGTATATTAATAACCCCAGTGCAGATAAAAAGTTCTTACGGGCTGCGATTGCATCGCGATCGACCATTATCATTGACAACTTAACACAGTTAACCACGCTAGAAACACTAATAGGAAAACGCCCTCTTAAACCAATATTACTTAGACTAAACCCTTGTTTATTAAAGCGGTTTAATGCAGATATAGGCAAAATACGTTCTGATCAGTTTGGCATGGACTGGGATACTACATGTCAAGCAATTGATTTTTGTCGAGAGCACACCATACCACTTGCAGGCTTTCATGTATTTAATGGCTCTTATCAATTCACCGCCAACGCAATGGGAACAGCAACAGCAGCACTTTCCATCATTCAGGCGATAGAAAAACGATATCAACAGCCACTTAGCTTTGTCAATTTAGGCGGGGGATTTGGAGAACATTGGCAGCAAAGTGATTTTGATTTCCAAGCATACCGAGAATTATTAGCCACCTTTCCTGAACACATCACCATTGCCCATGAGACAGGCCGTGGCCTCATGGCATCTGCTGGATATTTTTTGACTCGAGTGCGTTACATAAAAAATATTGAGCAACAGCAATATGCAATCTGTGACGGTGGAATGAATCAAAACTTCTTGCTCGCAAAAACAGAAAATAGCTTTCGACGCTTTAACACACCAACACTATGGAGTTCGTCACCACATCAACTAAAAAATAGTTGTACCTACGTGGGCAGCTCATGCAGCAAAGATGATGTTATTGGCAAGCAATCTGACACTGATGTTTCACCACAGGTCGGTGATATTTGTATTTACGATAATTGCGGCGCCTATAACGCGAGTTACACCTTGTCGCCATTTTTAACCTTGCCAAACGCAAAAACATTTATCATCGAATAGGCTTATTATGAGTGATTTACAATCTATCTTTTCTCGTTTTGTGACGGACCATCTTGATACTTATCAAGCGGTGCCCAAAACATTTAACGACATTATTGATCGTGCCGTCTTTGGCTTATTAGACTCTGAAATTCTCATTGAAGATAATTTTTCTGTCAAGCCACCATTAGTTCCACCTAAAGTCGGACAACCGTTACCTGAATTCGAGCAAACCTACGTCATTGATCAATTAACGAATCAAATCAAGACGGATGGGTTTGGCCCTCATTTTCATAATATTATTGGCTTATTTGGCTCTATTATGTTGCAAATGACGGCAACACCAGAGCAACAACAGCAGGTCAATGACTGGCTAGAACAAGGGCATTTCGGTCACTTTTTAATGACTGACGCCGGCGGTCCTTCATTAAATCATTGGGACACAAAGCTAGATAATTCATCTGCGCAATGGACCATTGCTATTAATAAGAAGTGGGGTATTGAAGCTCACCAATTAGGCTTTTTAATGCTTGTTGTTAAACAACCTGGTAAACCCTTTCCTCTCACTTTTTTAGTGCCTCCAGACCAAGCGCAACATATAGAGCAACATAAAGTTGGAGTAAGTTATCTGGATGGTCGACTACAACTGGGCAATGTCAAAGGCACGATTAATGTCGATGCCTCTCAGCAATTAAAACTTGGTGGCTTAAGCAGCGTTAATCGCTTCCTCACACTCGTGAGACCTCGCTTTGTAAAGGCACTCATGAATCACATGTTGTGGTTAGCGAGCCAAAAACGACTTGCGATGGATGACACACTATACGAACACATTCAGTATTTACACAAGGTAGCAGACGGCTGTTTGGCCAATAAATCATTTTCTATTCATTCTGTTGATCAGGTGCTTGCCTTAAAGTTTGCCTCAAATGAATTGCTCTTTGACACTGTTGCTCAAGGCAAAGTGTGCCATTTTAGCGATCAACGAGACCTCCTTGGTTTCACCAAAATGGAAGGTAGTTCCTATCGTTGCTTTCTTGAAATCTACGCCAAGCAAAAAAGGGCTCGCCAATGAGCGCATTAACACTTAAAGCAATTGCGTTTCAACCATTAACGCAGCAGCTATTTAAAGAACCAACCAATACCGAAGCAGCATTTGAGTGGCTCACTCACTTATTAGCTAAGCAAACATCACAGGTTGTTGATATTTTATCTGACGATCAGCGTTCAAAAATAGCGCGTCACTTTTTATGTTCAACGATGATCGAGCTGCCCTTCACAACAGGTGATATTTCTTGGTCAATGGTTAGTAATATGTTGGCTCAGCATGGAACACATCAGGCCGATACTTTTATTAATGCGTATGAATGTGCCTCTTGGGGTTATTCCCTACGGCATGATTTACACCATAATCAATCATCAAAATTTTTATTGGTGAGTATTATCGATGCCAACATCTATGACTTAGAATTTTGGCGATACAACGAACACTGGCACGAATCAGGTTTTGGAATAACAACCGTGCTTATCGAAGTCAATGGACAAGTGACGAACGAGCTAATCACACAATGTGCTAATACTCATAACTCAATGGCAGAATTCGCGACAGTCATTAGACGACACGCGGCAGAACTAACAGATACAACATTAGCGATGCCCTTCTTTCCCGAAAATATTCAGCAAATGTTCGACAAACTATTAGCAACTGAATCGCGACTCGATGACTTGCATCAACAATGGGGGCATTGTTTTGGCTCAGATCCTTGGCTATCAATTTTATCTCACTGCCGTGAAAACCCAGTGCGAGAAGATCAGGATTATTTGGCCTGTTCATTGGCACTTAACGGTTATTTTGCCATGGCGAATATTACAGTGACTCCAGCGACTCAATTTATTCTGCAAGAGGTGCAAGGCTATGCATAGATGTTACACCTTGCAATATAATGGGAAATTACGAGGGACGCCCTTTCCCCATAAGCCGTCGGCGGCGCTTGCTCGCTGTATGCCACTCACCTCAGATAATGACTTTGAAG
This sequence comes from Gammaproteobacteria bacterium MedPE, assembly GCA_001874365.1. Classification (GTDB taxonomy): domain Bacteria; phylum Pseudomonadota; class Gammaproteobacteria; order Enterobacterales; family Psychrobiaceae; genus Psychrobium. The sequence continues at coordinate 25,584 of MPDF01000013.1, forward strand.
TATTTGCGCGCTTACCTAATTCACAGGCACCGATTCTCGTTAATTTTATTGAGCATTACCAAATACTTGATGCACTCGTGTTACGTGCCAATGAAATATGGCCGAACGAATTAACGATTCTAGTACGACTATCAATGCCAGGGGGAATGCGTTTACCAAAATCGCTATTAGCATCGAACGTTTTGCTCATGCAAGACGTTCAACCAGAAATTAAAAAACTGTCAGGGTGTGTGTCTCACTTACTTGTTATTGACGATGACTTTATTCGCTATCAATTAGAACAAGGGAACAACGACATGACTGTACAACTGTTTAGCACCCAAGCGGATCAAGATGGCAATTTTGCGCTGTTTTTAAGCGAACTGACTCAATTTAATATTGGTGAAAAATAATGTCAGTATCGACTTCGCCACAGGTTGTTCTTGATAAATTTTGGGCTAATAAAGTCGACTCCGTCGTTCAAGGTTTAGCTCAATTACGCCAACAACTTGATGCTATTGATGAAATACCACAACACATAATTTTTGTCAGTGCAGGCGAAGTTAAGCCCCTACTAAATCCTGATATAGCAGCATTTTGTCAGTCGATACGTGACGACTTCTCAGGTGAAATAGACTTCATTAGCGCAGCTTGTACAAGCTTGCATGCCAGTATTTTACATTTTAATCATAGTGAAGCGATTAGCTGCTTTGTGCTCTTTTTAGAATTAGACGAGCCCATTCAACAAGGCTGTTTAGATTCTTTAGGCATCGGTTTACTTAACGATCACCAACATGAATCATCACCCGCTAATAGTGGATTAAGTGTCAAAAATAGTGTTGGATTTTGTCTGCTGCGTAAAAAAGATCCGCTTCCCCAAGACCTTGTCATTGCACAGTGTCATATATTTTCTCAGCCGAAAGGCATACCAGGTATGCAACAATTGCTGAAACAGCTTGTTCCTTATTTAACCTATGCAACAAGCCCTGAAAAAGTTGTCGCTTTTGACATTAGTTCCTCGTGGAGTACCCAACTTAAACTTGCCTTAACACATCATCTGAGACAGCGTGCTCACATTGTGTCTTGGCTAGCAAGTTTTGAGACAGATCATCACCACTATTTAAGTCTAAAACCGATCTTTGAACTGCAAAATTATTATCAGCACCTCCAAAAAAACACATTGTCTTTGTTAACACTGGGAGGTGGTGGACGCGTTGGCTACCTTACTATTTCAACTCAACATCGTCTTAACAGCTCCATAGATAACGCATCCTTTGATGACTGCAACCTTGACCAAGATACAGCTATCTATGCTCATTCAATCGATGTTAGTCAATATTCAACGCCAGACTATCACGCCATGGTTAAGGCTAATTTAAAATACCCACGATTACAGTATCGCGGCTTAAACAACCATTACTTTCGCTGGCAGTATCGCGGATTTTCACACGCTGGAATTAAACAATGAATATGTTTACAACACCTAAACAAGCTTATGACGTCATTATCATCGGTGCTGGATGGGCTGGCTTAACGTTAGCAAGACAGCTAAAGCACGAAAACCCTCAACTTACGATTCTACAACTAGAAGCCAGTACGCAATTTAAAGCGAAAGTAGGCGAAGCAACCGTAGAAATTGCCGGACATTATCTAATGCACCGCCTTGGATTAGCAAATTACCTGTATCGTAATCATTTACCTAAGAATGGCCTGCGCTTCTTGTTTGATTCACCCAATCATGATCTTAGACTCGATCAAATGAGTGAACATGGGACAACGAGTATACCGCCCCACCCCGCCTTTCAATTGGATAGAGCCAGATTTGAAAAAGATTTAGTACAAATGAATCGAGAGCAAGGTATCGAGTTATTGATGGGGGCGAAGGTCAACATAATCGCCACCAGCCACGGTGAAAAAAATGAACATCAGGTCGACTTCAAATATCAAGGTGAAACTCATCAGATAAATAGTCGTTGGCTGATTGATGCTAGCGGTAAAGCGAGCTTACTTGCCAAACAAAAGAAATTACATCATCGCCAAGATATTCCCAAAAATTGTGCGGCTTGGGGACGATTCAGTAACATCAAAGATATCGATTCACTGGGTTCTAAGACATGGCAGAAAAAAGTGAACGGCCGTTTCTTATCAACCATCCACTTTACAGGTCCGGGCTATTGGATTTGGGTGATTCCATTAAGTGGTGGTTTCACTAGCATTGGTGTGGATTGCGATAAAAACGTCATGGACAATCCACCGCTAAAACAAGATCAGTTTCTTGATTTTTTAGCTCAACATACGGGGCTATCTCAATTACTCGAAGGAGCCAATTTAGAAGACTTCGAAGCTTGGGGACAGCTAGCATATCGTGGAAAACAATACATCAGTGAAGAACGTTGGGCAACAACAGGTTTCGCCGCGATGTTCTTAGATCCGCTATTTAGTGGTGGTGGAGACATGATTGCATTAATCAATGATGCCCTTTGTGAAACAATTTGTGATGATATTGCCTGTAGTGACGAGCAGACAGCAAATCGCCTTTTAGCAGATAAAGTGCCCACCTTAAATCAGCAAGCACATGAGTTTTATCAAGGGCTATTTACCTATGTTAACAACACAATGCCTATTTTAGATTGTGCTCATCTGTGTTCTAAAGTTGTTGCCTATAATACCGCAATTTATTTTTTAGAATCCGCTTGGGATTACATGGCTGGAAATTACCTTGATCTTGCTCATTGGAAAAAACGCGATTACATTCGCCGAGGTAATTTGGCGTTAGAGAAACATCTCAATACTCAAATACTCGCCACCGTGGACACTTTACGTGAACAAAATCGTTACTTTGAACGCAATGATGAAGGTTTTTTTGAATCAGGCGCAGATCTCTATAAATACTTTGTGTTTAACATGGGCGAGTCAGGAAAAGATGGTTGGCGCATGGATTTACACATCAAATTATGGGTGGATATCTACTTAAAAGTTACAGAAGCACGCCTCAACTTACCTCAGTTTGCAGCACGTCGACTCGTACAAGAATGCTTAACATTACCAACTATTTTAGCCTGTGAAGATTTTTCTGATGAGCAATTTCCTGATTTATTAGCACAAATAAATCAAACGCTCACGCAAGAATTACAACAGCTCACTGAGCATACCGTCCTAACCCACGTTACGCGGGATTCATTTACCAGTGGACATGTTGATGTTCAAATCGTTGATAGTCAGATCCCTGATGACGAATATAAAAAGCTTGTTAATCAAGCCAAAGGCTTATTTAACAGTGAACAAGAATACATTGCGATGCCATTTATGGTGCCATATTTCTTACAGTTTTGTCGTCAAACAGACCTAGAAATCATGTCGGAAGCCATCATGCCGAGTGAGGTTTATTGATGGATAAAATGACCTTCACCGCGCGAGACGGTGCGTTACTCGCCTATGATGATTATCGTCAAGAAAACGACAAAGCTATCGTCATTTTTTTGCACGGTAGTACATACAACAGCCGTCGTTATGCCAATTTAGCTAAAAAGCTTAACAGTGACAATTACGGTGCCTGCCTCTTAAATTGGCGAGGTCATGGAACATCTGAAGGGCGGCCTGGCACGGTTGACTATATCGGTCAACTAGAGGATGACTTATCTGATTTTATTCAACAGCTAAAAACCCAAACTAACAAACCACTTATTATTTGTGGTCACTCAGCAGGAGCTATTATTTGCCTCCGATATATCAATAAATACGGGTGTGATGACATTGATGGAACCTGCTTCATTGCTCCAGCAATTAACGGCCCGCTAGAAACGGTAAGGTATCAACACCCTTCTGCACGTTGGCAATATAGAATAAGTTACTTCCGGGCAGCGAAAACGACAGAGCCAGTGCCAAGTAGTGCGTTACTGTATGCACCAAGCTTGAAAACGATGTCATTTTTCGGCGCTAAGCTGCTGCCATTTATGCGTCACAACGCCATTTTAACCTTCCCCGCTAACGAACGGATGGCACAACTTGAGGGACGCGTATTAAATTACAGTTACAACTTAATGTTATCGTGCGATATCAATGATTATCCCGATGCCTTCAATAAAATCACGGTACCTACACTATTACTGTGCGGTCAAGACGATGAAGTGGTTCACCCTGCATTATTATCGACTATTTTTAATTGGCACCTACCGCCTAACATCGCTAAAGAACTCATTGAACTTGAAAATATCAATCATATTCAAATCAATAATGCCGCGACAAAAATACTTCCATCATGGCTAGAGCGACACTTTTCAGTAGTGCCTGAACAAACCTTGTGTGAGGCGGTATCATGCTAACACTTAATACGCTGACACTAAAAGGCGAGCTGACTAATCGAACATCATTAATTAAGCAATTAAATCTGACCGACGACGCCACAAATAACACACTAATAACAGCAGCGTATCAGCAATGGGGAAATGATATGAATCGTCATATCAGCGGTGATTATCTCATTGTATTACCGCTTCCTAACCATCAGTTATTAGTATGCTTATCGGGATTTTCTAGCTATCGACTATTTTATAGAAGCAACGCAGGATCGTTACAGATAAGTGATAACCTTGCTGATTTTAGCCATAACGCTCAACTCACGCCGTCAAGTATCAGTCACTTATTACACGGTGAAATACTTAACCATCATCACACGTTATTCGAACATGTTGAACAGCTAGCCTGTGGACAATCGATACATTGGCAATTAGATGGCACGGTCGAGTTATTAAATCATCAAACGCTGTCATTACAACAAAAGTTAAATTGTCCGCCCGCCGACTGCGTCAATTCAGCTGACGATAACATTCAAACTTCAGCATTAGATACAACGCAAGCGTTCAATCAATTACCGCAGTTGGCGCAAATATTAACGCGCCCTATATCAGCCTCATGGCAACTTGAATTTTATTTACAAGTACAACAAAGCAATCATATACAACTTTATTGCGATCAACCGCCTATCATTCATTTACCCTTTGAAACGACCGTTGAGAACCTAAGTGGTCAATTATTGAAAAAGCCGCTAAAGCACTCAAAACAAAAACTGAATCAACTACAGCAACAGCATGATTCACAATATAAAGAAGAGCTCGCCACTTGGAATATCAGCAACAATTTAGATTTTCGTACGTGGTTATATCTCTCCTTTGAAATCAACGAACAATGGGCACAGAAAAGACTCATCGCTCAAGCCTGTAACAAAAGCATTCGCTTCAATTATTGTGATAATGCAACCCTAAAACAATGGCTATTGTCGCAAACAGATAGAAATAAAAACAAGAATTTAATGGCGTCGATAAGGCCTTTTAGCTTTGACGATGACAGCATAATTAACATCTTTGATGCAATGCAACGATTGATGTATCACGGTTATCAACCCGTCACTAATACCTTGTTCAATATTGTACCTCCTTTATCAGCAAAACTTCTTAAACAGCATGCTCGGTTCCCGGCTCAAGTCGAATCGTTTTGCTGTTTATCTTTAACCCTAGATCACTTGGCAAGACATGCTAACTGGTCATTAACTTAACGTAACGAGAATCACATGTCAGACAATACATTATTAATCGCCTTACAAACTGAAGTTGCAGAGATGCTTAACAAAGACCAAATCGACGCCGATACGCCATTAGGGGAATTAGGCGTCGATTCATTAAATGTTGTTGAGGTCATTTTAATTTGTGAGCAAATCTATACCAATGTCAGCGATCCTGAAGCCTTAATATTTGATGAGTTCACCACACTACGTGATATGGATGCCCAATTATTAGAAGCATCAGATAATTTTGTATAACTATCAATTATAGGACTTACTCATGAAAAAAATCTTCAGCTTTATTGTGATCAGCTTTGTTATCGGCAATATCGTATCTTGGTCGATGGGCTCGTGGCCAATTGAATTTAAACAACAGCCTTACAGTGAACGCCAAATAACGGCTATTGATGCGTTGAAAAAAGAGATGTCCAATCATGCTGAAGATGTTTCAATTTTGATTGAACTAGGCGCGATATACTCGATGCACAATGATATTGAGTTAGCTAATGGTTATCTTGATAAAGCCATTACACTAAGTCCAAATAATGCCTTAGCCATCGCATGGTACAACGCTAATCGCGCAAAAATATCAGGAGCATCGTTAGATTTTACATGGGGGTTATATAAACTTTACACGCTAAACACCGCGTTATCTAACATTAGTAAAGCTGTCACTATGGCACCTGACGATATCACTATCCGAACAATTCGCTTAGCGACCTTTGCTAATATTGGGCCTATTAATCCTGAATTTAATCTAGTTTTTGAGGATGAAACTTGGTTTAACACATTATTTAATAATCCGACGGCGCAGCTACCACAACAGTTAAAAGCACAGTTTTATTTGTCGATGGCCCAAGCATATTATTTTAACGAAAATAAACAAGCAGCCATTGATGTCACCAAGTATTTGAATTTGTTTAAATCAGTTCCTCATAAAACAAAACAAGATGAAAAGCAATTTCAACAACTTACCATAAAATTCGATCAAGCTGACCGGGGTAAATCATGGTAGTGGTTGAACTAAAAAACATCAGCCGTCACTTCATGCTAGGCAACAATCAGGTCAATGCGTTAACGCACATTAACTTGACGATCAATCAGGGCGAATTTCTAGTACTCAAAGGCGCGAGTGGCAGTGGAAAGAGCACCCTACTAAATATTATTGGCATTATGGATCAGGCAAGTCATGGCGAAACCTATATCGCCGGAAAAAGCCTAAATCAGCTGTCTGATAATCAACAGTCAGCGATGCGTAAAAAGCACATTGGGTTTATTTTTCAGTCATTCAACCTCTTGCCTGTCTTAACAGCGCTTGAAAATGTTCAATACCCACTGTCTTTACAAGGGATAAAAAACACCAAAGAGCGCGCAACAATAGCGCTTGAACGCGTTGGTTTAGGGGAGTTTATTCATCATAAGCCCAATCAACTGTCTGGCGGGCAAATGCAACGCGTCGCTATTGCACGAGCCTTAGTAACCGAACCCGATATCATTTTGGCGGATGAACCCACGGCCAATTTAGATTCGGTATCAGCTCAATCGATCATGACCTTAATGACCGAGCTTAATCAACAAGGAATAACTTTCATTTTTGCTACCCATCACGATTATGTGCTTTCAAAAGCATCTCGTATTATTGAATTAAAAGACGGGGCGATTCTTGAAGATTCCCGAAAGGCTGTCGCATGAAATTGACTTTGATTGTCCTATTACTCAGTGGACTACTCACCGGATGTGGTGACAATACTGTTGTTGAGTCCTCCCCCAACAATGACATCGGTACTCAACACGAAGCAACCAGTACCTCTCTGTTACCTGCTGACACAATTTATCAACAACCAACAGACCTTGGCGCGACGACTAACGAACAAAATGCAAAATTAATACAACTGCAATCGATTAAAATGCCATCCCCAACACAACAACGGTTGATTGCACTGCTTAAATTAGCGCTGTTCTCAAGCGATAGTAAACAGTCCCTTGAAAAGCTCATAACCATTACATCGACGCTAGAGCAACTGTCAAATAAAACGCCCACTGATTACGAGCTCATGGCTGCTTATGGCAGTGCCCTCAGCTATCAGTCAATCTTTATGCAAGATGATCTTGGTCGTATGAATTTAACAGCACGTAAGGGCATGCGAATTATGGATCGTGCTATTAAAAAGGCTCCGGCTAACTTGGGCGCTCGATTTTTACGTGGTGTCAGTTACGCTAATATGCCCAGTTTTTTGAATCGTGCGTCATTTTCAATCGATGACCTGCAACTCCTAAAGCAACACACGAATGCTCAACCTCAAAGTCAATTCATGGCGTTGGTTGATTACTACCTCGCGCTAGCTTATTCACGTAATAATCAAATGCCTCAAGCCAAAGCATTATGGACATCACTCAGTAATCAGCCGAATACACAATGGAAAACACTAGCGATTGCAAAGCTTAAGGAGATTGATTAATGGGATTTCGTTACAAAATTGCGCTGCTTAATGTATTGCGAAATCGTCGGCGTAGCATATTGACGCTACTGGCCATTCAAGTTGCTGTTGTCAGTCTTATTTTATTCGCAGGTTTTGTCGCGTCGATGTTTGATGGGATGCGAGAAAACATGATTCGCTCACAGCTAGGTCATTTGCAGATTTATAAGAGTGGTTTCAATCAATATGGTCATATTGAACCTGAAAAATATCTACTTACTCCTGAGGATGTCACCAAGATTACCCGTATAGTCCACACCTTACCTGACGTTGAGTTAATGACACCTCGACTAAATTTTTCAGGATTGTTAACCAATTCCAATCAATCTATCGCCGTTGTCGGTATTGGCATAGATCCAGACGAAGAATCATTACTTAGCTCAGCAATTACCATCACAAAAGGAGAAGACTTATTTAGCCAAGATCAAGATGGAGCGCTACTTGGTGAAGGGTTATTTAATGCTCTAAATACTAATATTGGCGATTATTTAACGTTACTCAGTTCTACTACTGACGGTTCAGTCAATGCCATTGATATTAAAGTTGTTGGCGCCATCAACACCGGTCTTAGGGATATTGATAATCGACTTATTCGTATCAACCTTCCTCATGCACAAGACCTACAATACACGCAAGGAATTAGCCGATTAGTTATTTTGCTGTCAGATACAGAACAAACCCAAGCAACTTTAATTTCACTAAAACAACGTTTTAAGCAACAAGGTTTAGGCGTTGAGATTAAAACCTGGTCACAGCTCGCGGATTATTATCACGAAGTCACTAAATTATTTAATGGTGTATTTGATTTCCTTCAAATCATTGTGTTGTTTATCGCCGCACTAAGTATTGCCAACACGATGATGATGGCTGTCATGGAGCGTACACCTGAAATTGGCTCAATTCGAGCACTAGGCGCAACACGCTATGAAGTCATGATGCTGTTTATCACTGAGGCTTGTTATTTGGGGCTTATTGGTAGTGTCATCGGCGTATTGTTAGGAATTCTATTAGCCAACGGGATCACAGCTGCTGATATTACAATGCCGACACCACCAGGAAGCAGCCAAAATTATCCAATTCGAATATTCATATCTTGGACGATTTTGCTACAAACAGCATTTACCGGCACTGTTGTTGCTGTTGCCGCCAGTATATATCCCGCTTTCAAAGCATCTCGATTACAAATCAACCAAGCGATGCGCTCAGTGTAAGGAACACTCATGAAAAGCTTTTTAATAACCTGTTTCTTGTTCACCGTCTCATTAAGTCACAGTGCAATGAGCCAACCTAAGGATACAAGTACGCAAACGAAAGACTCGATGACCGTGACTGAATTAATCAACATCATCGACTCATACCGAGGATTCGGCTCACAAGGTTTCAGTTTTGATGTCACTAATGTCAGCTATAAAGCAAATAGAGAACCCCGCCAAAATAAACTCAGGGTTGACGTAAAACAAAATGACTCCATCATTAAGTTTTTATCTCCGGCAAGACAACAAGGGCGTGTTTTACTCAAGCAACAAAACAACATGTGGTTGTATATTCCGGGGACGCGTAATGTCATTCGCATTTCACCCGCACAGCGTTTATTAGGTGAAGCCAGTAACGCAGACGTCACTGGTAGTAATTTCAGTAGCGACTACACAGGCGAGATAATCGAGGGAACAAACAGTGATATACAGGTGTTATTAACCGCAAAAGAAAACAACACAAGTTACCACAAGGTAAAATTTTGGCTACAAAATAAAGCGCCTTATCAGCCTATTAAAAGCGAGTACTTTTCTCGTTCAGGAAAGCGCTTAAAAATAGCCCAATATAAAGAATTTAAAGAAGTTAATGGCGTCGTAAAAGTTCATAAAATGTTGTTATCGGATCCACTGATTGCGGGCAGCTATACATGGATGCTCTTCGACAATTATCACCTAAATGAGTTGCCTAGTGCGCTATTTAATAAAGAAGCGATCACCAATTTATGAGGCCGTTTCATTTACTACTAGGCATAATTTCACTGTTCTTCTCTGTGGTCATTGTTGCGCAAACAGACGAGCCTGTTGATCCCTTTGCCAATAATTTAACAGACACTAAAACAACGTATTTAAATCAAGTATCGCTTCAATCGTACTATCAAGCTAATACACTCAATAGAAACAATCTATTCAACCCAGGATTAACTAAATTTCCCAATTATCAACACGTGTCAGTCGTTGACTGGCAATTAACATCACAGTGGCAAAGTAACTACCAAGTTATCACTCGCGCTATTGCCCAATATGATCAGTCTAATCTTGCAGAAGATTCACGAGCCTCAATGCTTGAAGGCGCAATAAAATGGCACAGTGATGACTATCGATGGCAATGGCAGTTAGGTCGCATTCACACGCAATGGAGTACAGGTTTTAATTGGCATCTGATGAATGTGCTGTCACCTTTTCGCAACAGGCCCTATATCGATATTGACGATCCTAATCAACAGAAAGGTTGGGACATGTTCACCGTAAAATATCAACATAATAATTGGTTTTATCAATTAGTTGCTGCTGATTATGTGACAGAAAACGATCGACACAAATTACAATATGTAGCTAGGTTCGGCTATCAAGGTGAACATGATTTTTCACTGCTCATTCATAAATTACCTGCTCAAGATATTAACTTTGCTGCCAGCTATAACAAAGTGCTAACCGATCACATCACTGTGCGAATGCAATGGAGCCAATCTAGCCTGCGCGAACAAGATACCCATGTTCTAATCGAAAGCATTAACGATAAACACTATCAAAAGTTTCTTGCTGGTATCGGTTATTCTTTTGCATCAGGACATGAATTACGTCTCGAATATTTAAATACCGAACACGGCTTTCGAGAAGATGAATGGAATCACATAACGCAGCAAAGTACTGTTTCAAGCACTCAAATAACGAACATGCAAGGAAGCAATAATGACTATGCCTACCTTGGCGCAGCACTCTCTAGCCTAGGACGTGGCCAACTACGACGAAACTATCTGTATCTGAGCTATACCAGCCCATTATCCAGCCAACTTTGGCAGTACCGTCAAAGTATTCAGCTCAACATGGATGATGACAGCCAACTACACCGCCTAGCCATATTAAAATCTTGGAACAACAGTTTAACCAGTCGCTTACAGGTGGAAGCATTTAGTGGCTGCACTCAATGCGAATATGGCTTAACACCAAACAAACATAACATTCGAATTGTTCTTAACTGGGCATTTTAGCAATAATAAAGGAAAAAAAATGATGTTTAATAATGCTTATCGCGCTGATTTACGTGACCATTCATTTTTATTATGGCAACAATTTAAGGTACAAGAACATTTACTCGACGTTGATATTTATCCAGAGTTTGACCAAGATTTTTGTACGCAACTAATCGACCACGCGCATACCTTTGCAACACAACAGTTAGGACCACTCTATCAATCAGCGGATCGAGACGGTTGTCAACTAGGTGAAGATGGCAAAGTCACCCTTCCCCAAGGGTTTGAATCCCTCTGGCAAGACTATTTAGCGTCACAATGGGGGCGACTAGGAGCACCAGCAGAATATGGCGGTCTGGGTGCACCATACATTTTAGCCCAAGTAATAAACGAACTATTCATGGGGGCAAATCCTGCTTTTATGATTTACTCAGGCTTTTGTAGCCCGGCACTCTACCTCATTGAAAAATTTGGCACGGAACAGTTAAAAGATATCTTTTGTCAAAAACTAGCAAGCAATCAATGGGGCGCCTGTTTGTGCATGACAGAGCCTGATGCTGGTAGCGACGTGGGTAACTGCCGTACAAAAGCCATTAAGCAGCCTGATGGTCGCTATCAAATTAGCGGAGAGAAAATATTTATTTCAGCGGGAATGCATCAACTAACCGACAATATCGCCTATATTGTCTTAGCGCGTGTCGAAGGTGCTAAAGCGGGCACTGTAGGCCTTTCATGTTTCGTCGTGCCGAAGGTTGATTTATCCGGTAATGACAATGGTGTCAACTGCTTACGCCTTGAGAACAAAATGGGATTAAACGGCTGTGCAACCAGTCACTTAACGTTTGGTGCTGATACACCAACCTATGGTTATCTACTTGGTGAACGCGAAAATGTCGGATTACGTCAACTGATGACCATGATGAATTTGGCGCGCATTGCGACAGGCATTTACGCACTAGGAATGGCTTCAAGTGCGTATCTAAATGCCGCAGAGTATGCAAATGAACGTATTCAAGGTACCGATTTCAAGCAGTCTTTTAACCCAAAAGCGAAACGCGTTGCAATTAATGCCCACGTTGATGTGAAACGAATGCTACTTGAAATGAAAAGCAAAGTAGAAGGGTGTCGCGCGTTAATCGTAAAATTATGTTTTCATCAAAGCATGGTAACAAATATTACAATTAAACAGCAAAATGAGTTACTAGAACCAGAAGAAGCAACAAAACAGAGCTATTTACATCAATCGTTAGTCAACTTACTAACGCCCATTGTCAAAGCCTATACGTCAGATCAAGCATGGCAAGTGGCCGAATTAGCAATCCAAGTCTATGGCGGACACGGTTATATCAAAGATCACCCAGTAGAACAATACGCGCGTGATATCAAAGTATTATCCTTGTGGGAAGGAACAAATTTTGTCCAGTCGGCTGATTTATTTCGCGACAAATTAGCCATGGGTAGACACTCAAAACTATTGGCACTATTTGAAGAACAAGTTAGGGCGTTTTTAACCACTCATCAAGATCGTCAGGAATTCTCTTCGTCACTAGCGATGCTTGACAAGGCATTAGTTCAATTAACACAAACCCATCAATTAATGGGAAGTTGGATAAAAATCCAAAAAATGGAGCGTATTTTCTTAGTTTCTACGCGATTTCTGCAAATGATGGCCGAAGTGACTGTGGCTTGGTTGTTACTTGACGGTGCCATCATCGCAAGAAATGAGCTAAACGCTCATCCCGATGAGCAAAGTAGCAACTTCTATCGTGGAAAAATAGCCTCTGCTACTTTTTATATTAATAATATTCTGCCGAATGTTTTCAGCACGGCACAAATTATTGCCCTTGCAGACGACACAGCCATTGATGCTGACAGCACAACATTTCTAGCCCAGCAATAATAATGAATAGATTGATAAACATAAAATTATGCTAAAAATAATCTTTTAGCATTTTCACTTGTTTGTCGCCCTATATTGTCTATCGTCGTGCCATGAAGTGACGCAAGTTGTTGTGCAATCAACGGGATATTTTTGGGGTGATTAACTCGCCCCTGTTGCCCAGACAATGGCATATCTGGACTGTCCGTCTCCAATAACAAAGACGCTAACGGTAATTGAGCCACTGTACGACGAGTTTTTTGAGCGCGCTCATAGGTAATTACACCGCCAACACCAATTAAAAAGCCCAGCTTAATAAATTCGTTAGCCTGGACAAGACTGCCACTAAACCCGTGAATAACCCCGCCTTTGGGTAACTGATATAAACGCAGATATTTTAATAATGTATCAAGAGATTTGTGCCCATGACATATAACGGGTAGCGCTAACGTTTTTGCTAGCCCCAATTGATATTTAAGGACGTCGATTTGCTGTATTTGTGATGTTTCAATTTGACCATCAAGGCCAATTTCACCAATAGCCACGATATTGTTTCGTTGCGTGGTAGCGAGTTTAGTTAGTCGATCTAATTGATTATTCTCAGATAAGAAGTGTGGATGAACACCCAGTGCACTGTAGATATTTCGATGAGCCAAAGAGAGTGCTAAAACCCGTTGCCAATTGTTAGCATCAACGCTAGGTACAATGAATTGAGTGACGTTAGCGTCGACACATTGTTTAATGACATCACTGACATCCCCCATGCGACAAAAATCTAAATGGCAGTGAGTGTCAATGAAATGTTGAGTATTCAAATTCATGATGAAAACTAAAAAGGTCTAATGAACGACTATTCATTAGACCTTTTCTTAACATGCTTTACTAGTGTTAGTTTTCGCGTGTTTCTCTAAACGTAATCTCAGGATAGCGTTCATAAGCAAGATTTAAATTAACCATCGTCGGAGCAATATAGGTCAAGTTATCACCGCCATCTAACGCTAGATTATCATGAGCTTTCTTTCTAAACTTCTCGAGTTTGATCGGATCATCACAGTTAACCCAACGCGCAGTTGCCACGTTAATAGGCTCGTAAATTGCCTCTACTTTATATTCTGATTTAAGACGAGCAACAACCACGTCAAACTGAAGAATACCCACAGCGCCTAAAATCAATTCATTTGAACGCAGCGGTCTAAACACCTGTACGGCGCCCTCTTCTGATAATTGGATCAGGCCTTTTTGGAGCTGTTTCATCTTCAATGGATCTTTTAACAAGATACGGCGGAATAATTCTGGAGCAAAGTTTGGAATACCGCTGTATTTAAGCATTTCACCCTGAGTGAAGGTATCACCAATTTGAATGGTTCCGTGATTGTGCAAGCCGATAATATCGCCAGAAGTTGCGCCATCAGCATGAGAGCGATCGCCCGCCATAAAGGTTAGTGCATCAGACACGTTGATATCTTTACCAATACGCACGTGTTTCATTTTCATACCTTTGTCATACTTGCCTGAACAAATACGCATAAACGCGATACGGTCACGATGTTTGGGATCCATGTTTGCTTGAATTTTAAACACAAAACCCGTGAATTTTTCCTCTGTTGCAGACACTTCACGTTGCTCTGTAATACGGTTAACAGGCGTTGGCGCCCAGTCAACAAACGCATCAAGCATATGGTCAACACCAAAGTTACCCATCGCAGTACCAAAGAATACCGGTGTTAACTCGCCCGCTAAGAACATTTCAAGATCAAATGGATTAGAAGCGCCTTGCACTAACTCCATCGTTTCACGTAATTCTTCAGCGTAATAACCAATCGCGTCATCAAGTTCAGGATTATCAAGCCCTTTAATGGTGCGAACCTCTTGAATCGTGTGACCTTGACCCGTTTGATATAAAACGGTTTCGTCTGTCAGCAGGTTATAAATTCCTTTGAATTCTTTACCCATACCAATTGGCCAAGTAATTGGTGCGCAAGCAATGTTTAATACATCTTCCACTTCATCCATTAGCTCTAACGGATCGCGTGTATCACGGTCAAGCTTATTCATGAAGGTAACGATAGGTGTCGTTCTTAGACGCGTAACTTCCATTAATTTAATGGTACGTGCTTCTACGCCTTTTGCCGCATCAATCACCATTAAACATGAATCAACAGCGGTTAACGTACGGTACGTATCTTCCGAGAAATCTTCATGTCCTGGTGTGTCGAGTAAATTAACCAAACAATCTTTGTAAGGAAATTGCATTACTGAGGTCGTAATTGAAATACCACGCTCTTTTTCCATGTCCATCCAATCGGATTTTGCGTGCTGTCCAGATTTTTTACCTTTGACGGTACCTGCTTTTTGCAAGGCTTGTCCGAATAATAATACTTTTTCGGTAATCGTTGTTTTACCCGCATCCGGGTGAGAAATAATCGCAAACGTACGGCGTTTATTTACAGAAGTCTCAAAAGGCGTCATAGAAATCTCTAAGCAGTCAATCAATGAAAAATTAATGGGCGCGATTATAACGGATTTTAGAAAGCAATGTGTGATGTTTTGCTAACTCTGTTGTATTGATATAATCAAAACAGGTGTTTAAATTTATTTGCATCAACAAAAAATCGTGATAAGTTAATTCACTCACCTAGAGTTAATGCTCTAACAAATAGATTTATAATCATAATAATAAGGAATCAATCATGTCTAGCGTTGTTGAATACAAAGAAATCTTAGCCAGTAAATTCAATCCAAGTGCCGCAGCGGGTCTTAATGAAGTTTTTCAATTTGATCTTGAAGGTGAGCTATTTCATCTTGTCGTTGCTGACGGCAGTTATGATGTTTTAGAAGGTGAGCATGACGATCCATCGGTAACGCTTCAGCTAAAAAGCGCCACTTTAAAAGGCCTATTAGATGGCAGCGTTAACGGCATGACAGCCTTTATGATGGGAAAAGTGAAAGCGATTGGTGACATGATGCTAGCCACTAAATTAACTCAACTGTTTCCAGCGTAAATACAGTTAAATTTAATGCTAAATAAAGCGCCAGTCAATGACTGGCGTTTTTATCCAAATGAGAAATAACTCATAATAATTGCATCTTCTTTCCCCGTTTCGGTGGGGTAATAATTAATCCGTCGATCAACTTCATTAAATAACATCGATTGGTATAGCTTGTGAGCAGCGGCGTTTGACTCTCTTACTTCAAGCCAACAACTCATTGCGCCTTTTTCAGTGGCTTTTTCAATATAGTGACCGAGTAGCTCTCTGCCCAGCCCTTGCCCTTGAAAGTTAGGATCAATACAAATCTCGATTAGCGATGATTCGTCTAAGACAATTTCACCAATATAAAATCCCGCTAACTCGCCACCAACGTAAAGCGCACTATTGAAATAACGTTTGGCCAAACATGACTCCATCACGCTTTGAGACATTGGGTGACTTTGTGCACGTTGCTCAATGACGTAAACATTTGGAACATCTTCAAATGAAAAAGCTTTAAAGATATGACTCATGATTGAGGGCTCGATAATAACTGCCATAACTGTTTTTTTAACGACGGCGAATTAAACAACGTGTCCAGCGATGGTAACAATAGCTTGTCTGCCTTTAATGCCAATTGTTTAGTTTGATGCATCTGCCATTCGATGGCTTTATCGTGCTTAGCAACGTACTCCAGCGCCCGTTCTAATTCTTTAATAAGATGGGCTGGTTGCATGGTAGACGTCTCAGGAATAGCGTAATCGGCGTCAGGCTCTTTAACCGCTTCACAGATGCTTGCTGTAATATCTGATTGTTCTCTTACGTCAGTTAATAATTCAGCGTTTACAGGTGATGGTGTTTCTTCAGGTGAAGCAAGATCTTGAGACAGATCAGGTTGAGTCGGTGCGTGGCGATACTGCCATGGCGTAATACCAATACCTTTGAGACAGTGCTGTTGTAGCGGCGTTAATTGAAGGCTCATTAAATAATCCAACTCAAAGAAAATAGAATTGCATTCTACGCGATTTACGTAATGTGCCCAAATAAAAATTCATCCCCAATTATTATCGGCTTATCTTTCATTTCACTTTCTTAAACAGACAATAATTGAAAGCTTGATCAGTATTAAATGGCGTACGATGGGTTTCTTGGTGATGACTAATTAACTCAAAATTACTGCCCAGTCGTTCACTGAGTGTCTGCCAGTTGTATTGTTTAATTGGAATACCGCTACATTGCGTTGGCCCGCCAATATCAAATGTAGATATCACTGCGTAACCATCGACCTTAAGAGCTTTATTGAGCTGTTCGAGGTAGACAAGTTGTTCTGAGTTCTCAGTTAAAAAATGAAAAACTGCGCGGTCATGCCACAAGCCAAAACTGTCCGTTTCAAAGTTAAATGTAAGCATATCTGCACACAGCCATGAAACTAGTTCCGATGACGTTGAGTTATTAGCACTCTTCACTAGAGTTTGCTTCGCTACAGCTAATGCGTGCTGCGAAATATCGAGCACAGAGAGATTACTAAACCCCTCTTCTAGTAACTGTTCAACTAAACAGGAAGCACCGCCGCCAATATCAATAATCGGAGTGTTCTTTTGACAAGACTGTTCTATCAAAGTTAAAGAGAGAGTTGCTGATGATTGAAACCAACTCACTTTATCAACCGCTTTAGTTTTATACACCTGCTGCCAATGTTCTTGTTTATTCATTGCAATATTTTTCTCAAAGAATGGTCATAAAAAAACCCCGCTAGATAATCTAACGGGGTTTTATAAAGATTCTAACGATTAAGAAGAATTACTTCTTGTTAGCTTCTTTAACGTCAGCAATTACTTGCTCAGCTACGTTTTGTGGACAAGGCATGTAGTGTGAGAACTCCATAGAGAACTGACCACGACCTGAAGTCATTGTACGTAGTGAACCGATGTAACCGAACATTTCAGATAAAGGAACATCACCTTTAATACGAACGCCGGTTGCGCCAGCCATTTGATCTTTGATCATACCGCGACGACGGTTTAAATCACCGATAACGTCACCAACGTGATCGTCTGGTGTAAATACGTCAACGTGCATGATAGGTTCGATTAGCTGTGCACCCACTTT
>MPDF01000130.1 GCA_001874365.1 Gammaproteobacteria bacterium MedPE
ATCGGCTTTCATGCCAATGGTGATTAGTAGCGGTCCCGGCTCTGCGATGTCCCATGCCATTGGTTATGTGGTCGTGCTGTGTTTGATTTTTAGTTTGATTGAATCAAAGCTTATTCTGCCCGCGCATTTGGCTCACATGAATATCAAACCGGGTAAACCCACTGGGTTTATGCATAGTATTCGCGAAAAGATTGATGGTTCATTGAAGCGTTTTGTTAATGATACTTATCAGCCATTTTTAACCCGTGCTTTACATTATCGTTACGCAGTCTTTATGGCGTTTACTGGGGTATTAATTATTAGTGCTGGTTTATTCATTGGCGGCGCAATCCGCTATATCGGAATGCCAGAAGTGCCTCATGATTTTCCACGTGTGGCGATTGAGATGAAGCAGCAAGCTTCAGAGCAAGCCACTCTTGATGCCATCAAAACCATCGAGCAAGTGTTACGTGATGTCGATAAAGAGATTGAAAAGGAAATTGGCATTGGTGCGATCAGCGATATTAACGCGCGATTGAGTTCTCGTACAGCCGGTGAAGTCATGGTGAAAATGACGGATCCAGAGCTGCGTACGCTAGATACTTTTCAAGTGGCACAGCGTTGGCGCGATGCTATTCCAAACCTGCCCAGTGTAAAGTCGATTACGGTGAGTGATAACTTATTTGGCGGTGGCCGTGATGACGGTGATGTGAGTTTTAGACTCGTTGGCAATAACGACAAGGAATTAGTGGCAGCATCAAAAGAGCTTAAGAACAAGCTAAAAACACTAAAAGGCGTATCTGATGTTAATGATAGTCGCCAAAGTGCCACGCAAGAAGTGCAGTTTAAGTTAAACCCACTGGCGTTTAGTCTTGGACTAACGCTGCAAGATGTTGCGTCGCAGGTGAACTTTAGTTTTTATGGTATTGAAGCACAGCGTATCTTACGTGACACTGAAGAACTCAAGGTGATGCTGCGTTATCCAAAAGAGCAACGTAGCTCAATTGGCCATATCGAAGAAACCTTAGTTAAGACACCTGCCGGTGATTACGTGCCTTTGTCGGAGATTGCTACTATTACGCTTACCGATGGTGTTAATCGAATTCGCCGCGAAAATGGTCAACGCACTATTAGTGTGTGGGCGACGGTTGATAGCGCGCAGGTAGAAACCTTTAAAGTGGCGTCAGACATTCGCGATAATTTTATGCCGCAACTGCTAAAACTCTATCCAAGTGTTAAAACTGAGCTTGCTGGTCGTATTCAAGAAGAGATGGATGGTGTAGCTGAGCAGTTACGTAATTTTGCGTTGTCGCTGCTGCTGATTTTTGCATTACTTGCTATTCCGCTTCATTCGTATTCACAGCCAATTATTATCATGTCAGCAATCCCTTTTGGTGTGGTAGGTTCAGTATTAGGCCATCTAATGTTTGGTTTGGATTTAAGCCTAATGTCTATTTTTGGCATTATCGCGGCGGCGGGTGTAGTAGTAAATGATTCCTTGGTGATGGTAGATTTTGTTAATAAAGCGCGAGAGGAAGGTGTTCGCATCAAAGACGCTGTAGTGCATGCAGGAACACGGCGATTTAGAGCCATTATATTAACCTCATTAACCACCTTTATTGGCTTAATGCCAATTATCTTTGAATCGAGTCTGCAGGCAAAAATCGTTATCCCTATGGCGATTTCATTGGCCTTTGGCGTGTTGTTCGCCACCGTTGTTACGCTTATTTTCATCCCATGTTTTTACGTGATACTTGAAGATTTTAAAGGGATGATTCGCGGCAAAAAAGCGCCAAACGATGCTATTACTTCCAGTGGTCATTAATAATTAAGTTAATTAATGCTATTTGTAACTTGATAAAAGCCCAAATCGTTCATGTGATTTGGGCTTTTTAGTTAGCGGCGTTTATGATGAACCAAAGATTAGGGGATGCATGATTAGTATAATATTTAATAAGAAGAATACGTTGCATTATTGTTGGAGGTGGTAAGTCATGTTCAAATGGAAATATGGTTCGTGAATCACAACAACTTTATAATCAGTCAACGCAAGAGTTATTTACTCAACATGACTTTGTGATTGCAGATAGCCGTGACCGTATGGTTCCTATCGCGGTTAATCCTTAAGGAGCAGAATGTTAAAGTCTCCTAACATTCAGGCTTTATGATGCGTATTAAAGAATGCAGGGAGCTGAGGTAAGTGCTATTTAGTACGTTACTTAGCGAGCAAGGACATCGAAGTATTGCCTTTTGGTCAGCTCATTGGCAGTGAATAGAGTATTTCTACCAATGAAAATAGGCATAAAAAAACCAGCATTATGCTGGTTTTTTTGCGATCAGGTGTTAACAATGTCTTATTTAAGACCCTTGCTAATCAAGATTAAGTCTTGCTCTTTTAGCGTACCCGCTGTTTGTTTTAGGCTCAGTACAGATAGAATGTAAGAGTAACGTGCATCAGATAGTTGACGCTTTGAGTTGTATACTTGACGCGTTGAGTTTAATACATCAACGATAGTACGTGTACCTACTTCAAAACCCGCTTCTGTTGCTTTTAATGCGCTGTCAGCTGACTTGGCTGCTTGCTCATAGGCTTTAATCGATGAGATTGAAGCGCGAACGTTGTTGAAATTATTGCGAATGTTACGAACTACGCTACGGTGATCTTGTTCTAACTTCTGTGCGCTAGCAACATAACCGAAACGTGATTGGTCTACTTGTGAAGTTGTCGCGCCACCTTTGTAAATAGGAACACTTAATTCTAGGCCAATCGTACTACCAAGTGTATTTTCACCTTTTAAGCCTTTATTAGCGGTTACTGTAGCACCGAGCGTTGGTAAGTGACCTGACTTCGCTAGGTCAATGCGTTGTTTTGCAATATCCTGTGCTAAACGGCTATCTAATAACGTTAGGTTATTTTCTTCGGCTAGTTTAATCCATTCAGAAGAAGAAGCAGGCATCGGCATTGCTGCGCTAAAAGAATCTGTGTTTAGCTCATCTAAATCGCGATGTTTAAGGCCAGTAATTTCAGTCAATACTTCAAGACTATTTTCAAGGCTGTTTAAGGCCATGATTTCGTTAGCCGTTGATAAATCAAATTGAGCTTGGGCTTCATGAACGTCAGTAAAGGCGTTTAAACCCACTTCAAAGCGTTGTTTAGTTTGCTCAAGTTGACGTTCGATAGCGCGTTTTTCTGCTTGCACGAATGACAGACTGTCTGTGTTTTTAAGTACGTCAAAATAGGCGTTAGCAACACGAAGAATCAATCCTTGTTGAGCTGCTGCCAATTGTGCATCACTGCGAGATGCCGATTTTTCAGATAAGCTCAGGCTTAACCATGAACCGTGTGAATAAATTTGCTGTCTTAGTGTGATGTTTGCACCACTGGTCCACTGAGAATTCCATTCAAAACTGCCTGATTTGTCGTTACCACCACTGTCTAGGCCAATCGAACCAGAAATCTGTGGTAGCAATACTGCGCGAGATTCAGTAATTGCTGCGAAGCTAGAATCACGGTTTGCTTTTGCTTGTTTTACTTGTGGATCACCTTGAAGGGCTTGTTGGTAAATCTGGTGCAATCCATCTGCATTGGCTGTCATAGAAAGTAAACCTAAGCTTACTGACAACATGAGTTTGTTTAATTTAGAGCTCATTTGAAATCCTAACGGTCTTTACGATAATTTGTGCTTAATTTAAGCGTTTTTTTGTCACTTAACCAGTGGCCAAGTGTAACAGTTTATTTTATGCGACGAATCTCTTAATTCTTACGGAAACTCATAGCATTACAACCCAATTTGCTACTCGCTATTAGTAATAGTGTCTAAGCTAGCATAATTCAAGTTATACTGGGCAATAATATTTAAATATTAACAACTAAGATGTAAATGTTTGTAAAGGCTATTTGACTTATGAAGCGGTTTTCTAGAAATGACGTTACCATTGTTAAAAAAGAAGTGGTATTTCAGGGCTATTTTAGGATGCTCAAATATTATTTTACTCACTCTTTGTTTTCTGGGGGAACGAGCAAGGTAGTCGAAAGAGAGTTGTTTGAACGTGATACTGCTGTTGCCGTTATTCCTTATGATCCTATTCGTGATCAAATTGTCATGGTTGAACAAATTCGCGTCGGTGCCTTTGGCCATGATATTAATCCTTGGATGATTGAGTTAGTCGCAGGGATGATAGAGGAAGGTGAATTGGCTGACGATGTCGCCAAACGTGAACTTAAAGAAGAAACTGGATTAGACTGTCGTCGCCTTGAAAAGATCATGAGTTATTTGGTAAGTCCCGGCGGAACGTCAGAATGTATCGACTTATACATTGCAGAAGTTGATGCGAGTCAGGCACTTGCAGTTGCTGGTTTAGCATGTGAATCAGAAGATATTAGAACAATGGTGATGGATGTTAATGAAGCGATTGAACATTTGTCGCAATCTAAATTTCAAAACGGTGTTACTATAGTGGGCCTTCAATGGTTAGCATTGAACCATCGAACGTTAAAAAATAAATGGTGCCCCTAAGATATCCCCTGAGTAGTTTATGGCAAGTAACAGTTTAAAAAAAGCTAAGTATCAACCCGATATGCTAGCACTTCACCGTGCTCATTCTTACAATTATTTGTTAATTCTTAAACTCTTGCCTGAGTTAGATAGAGAAACGCCTTACTTTTTTCATTTGGACAATGGCTGTTATCAACTGAGTGTTTGCGAGCAAACTCAGTACACGAGTGTGCTTGATATTGAGAATATTGCGTCGAGCGTTGTCATTGGTGATGAAAGTGCAACCAGTCTCACACCTCGATTAAAAGTACGGCTATATCACGATGCCCAAATGGCAGAAGTGTTAGCTAGTCGACAGATCCGTTATTTTAAATCACGTTATGATTATCCCAATCGGCTGATGCAGCAGCCAGACGAGAAATACCAAATCAATAAGTTTTTAACACAATGGTTAGAGCATTGTTTTAAGGATGGACGTGTAATGACATTGGATCCGAGGCATTCATGAACGAAGATATTTTAAGGCTAGGGCAGGCCAATCCACAGATTTTACAATTTAGTGATCTTCACCTTTCAAACAATGAAGAGTTAATGGGCATAAATTGTGACGAGAGTTTTGCGGCGGTTAAGGCGTTAGCCTCACAATACCATAGTGCTGATCTTACACTTATTACTGGTGATATTTCTCAAGATCACAGCGAGGCATCATACCGTAAATGTTGCGAAGTATTCCGTTATCAACAGCATCCAGTTGCTTGGATTACCGGTAATCACGACGAAGTTGCTATGCAAAATGATGTGCTATCGGTAGGCGCCATCACACCCGTTAAGCGCATTCTATTTAAACATTGGCAATTGTTGCTCCTGAATTCACAAATTCCAGGAAAAATTTGCGGTGCAATTAGTGAAGAAGAACTTGAGCAAATTAAACAAGCTGCCATTGATTATCCAAAACATCACATAATGCTTGTATTGCATCACCATCCAATCCCGATGAATAGTGCATGGATTGATAATCATTGTTTAACTAATCGCGATGATTTGTGGAACGCTGTTAATGAGGCTGGCAATGTCAAAGGCATGATGTTTGGTCATGTACATCAAATGGTTGATGAAGTAAAAGATGGTGTTCGAGTGCTTGGCTGTCCGTCAACCAGTGTTCAATTTTCTCCAAATAAAGATGAGTTTTCTGTTGATGATGCGCAACCCGGCTTTCGCTACTTAGAGTTGCTGGCCAATGGCACCATAAAAACCAAGGTGCATCGCGTGGCTGACAATAAATTTATCGCCACATTTGACCCTGCAGGGTATTAGTCTCATCGCTCATTTTGTTTAGCGTTGCTTTGCGCAGCGCTGGCAGATAGTTTATGCTGCCAAACATATTTTTACTTAATGAATTATGTTTGTGAATAGCCCAAAATATCTAATTTATCTTCACGGTTTTAATAGCTCGCCACAGTCAGCTAAAGCCCTACAAATGAATCAATTCATCAATGATAATTGCTCCGATATTACCATTGTGACTCCGACCCTTGAAGTTACACCGCGTATTGCGCTTGAGCAAATTCTAACAATAGTTGACGACATAAAACGCAAGCACGCAAATGCCGATATTGGATTTGTTGGCAGTTCAATGGGTGGCTTTCTAGCCACTTTATGCGGTGAAAAATATGGCGCAAAGGCGGTACTCATTAATCCCGCTGTTGCGCCGCATCGCATGATTGAGTCACTAGTTGGTGATTATACTAATCCTTATTCCGGTGAGGAGTTTAGCGTAACCATGCATGACGGTAATGAATTATCAGCGATGAATTTTACTGAGTTGTTCGCGCCAAATAATTACTGGTTGCTGCTCCAGCAGGGGGATGAGACACTCGATTACAGGGACGCGCTGGTCGTCTATAAAAGAAGTAGAATTACGCTAGAGCCTCTTGGCGATCACGGTTTTGTAGGCTTTAATCGATATTTACATGCGATTGTAGAATTTTTATTCGAAAATTGATGTTAAGTACTTAAATGATCAAGCAAATTTCGCTACACTGAGCGTAATAATAAGAACAACCACTATAAGGCCTTATCGTGAGTGAACAGCAATATAATTCGGATGCCATTGAAGTTCTCAATGGCCTAGATCCCGTTAAACGCCGTCCGGGAATGTACACCGACACCACACGTCCAAATCACCTTGGTCAAGAAATCATTGATAACAGTGTCGATGAAGCACTTGCAGGCTTTGCTAGTTCTATCCAGATTGTATTACATGAAGACCATTCACTTGAAGTCGTTGATGATGGTCGTGGTATGCCCATTGACATTCATCCTGAAGAAGGCGTTAGTGGCGTCGAATTGATTCTTTGTAAACTGCATGCTGGTGGTAAATTCTCTGGTAAAAACTACGCCTTTTCAGGTGGTTTACACGGGGTAGGTATCTCAGTGGTGAATGCGTTATCAACCCGTGTTGAAGTCACTATTCGTCGTGATGCAAAAGTCTATGAAATTGCATTCGAAAACGGCGATAAGGTTGAAGACCTTCGTGAAACAGGGACTTGTGGTAAACGCAATACGGGTACAAGTGTGCGTTTTTGGCCTGATGCGTCTTATTTTGATTCTTACAAATTTTCTATTTCACGCCTTAACCATAATTTGCGTTCTAAAGCGGTGTTATGTCCCGGTTTAAAAATTAAATTTACTAATAAGATCACTAAAGATGTCCAAGAGTGGCACTATGAATCGGGTTTAGAAGATTATTTATTAGAAACCGTGAAAGAATGGCCGTGTCTGCCTGAAACACCATTTGTTGGTAGTATGAGTAGCAAATCAGAAGCCGTAGATTGGGCTGTAGTATGGCAGCCAGAAGGTGGCGATGCTCTGAGTGAAAGCTATGTGAACTTAATCCCTACTATTCAAGGTGGTACTCACGTTAACGGCCTTCGCGCTGGCCTACTTGATGCGATGCGTGAATTTTGTGAATTCAGAAACTTATTGCCACGTGGCATTAAATTAACGCCAGATGATATCTGGGATCGTTGTAGCTTTGTCTTGTCTGTAAAAATGCAAGATCCTGCGTTTGCGGGGCAAACTAAAGAACGTTTGTCGTCGCGCCAGTGTAGCGCTTTTGTTTCTGGTGTTGTAAAAGATGCTTTTAGTTTATGGCTTAACCAACACACCGAAATTGCTGAGCAATTAGCTGACTTGTGTATCAATAATGCACAGCGCCGATTAAAAGCAACGAAAAAAATTGCCCGCAAAAAGGTGACTTCTGGTCCGGCATTACCAGGTAAGTTAACTGACTGTACTGGACAAGATCCATCACGTGCAGAATTATTCTTAGTAGAGGGTGACTCTGCTGGCGGTAGTGCAAAGCAAGCACGTGATCGTGACTTCCAAGCTGTGATGCCATTGCGTGGTAAAATCCTTAACACATGGGAAGTAGAGTCAACTCAAGTACTTGCCTCACAAGAGGTTCATGATATCTCGGTGGCCATTGGGTTAGATCCTGATTCGTCAGATTTATCTGCGTTACGTTACGATAAAATCTGTATCTTGGCTGATGCCGATTCTGATGGATTGCATATCGCAACCTTGCTATGTGCGCTGTTTATGATGCATTTTAGAGAGTTAGTACGCCAAGGTCATGTGTATGTTGCTATGCCACCGTTATATCGTATTGATATCGGCAAAGAAGTATTTTATGCCCTCGATGAAGATGAAAAAAATGGCATCTTAGATCGTATCGAAGCTGAGAAGAAGCGCGGTAAAGTTAACGTGCAGCGCTTTAAAGGATTGGGTGAAATGAACCCACTTCAACTTCGTGAAACGACAATGGATCCAAATACCCGTCGATTAGTACAATTGACGCTCGAAGAAGAAGAACAGACGTGTGAAGTCATGGACATGCTTCTTGCTAAAAAGCGCTCGCCAGACAGACGTCATTGGTTGGAAACAAAAGGCAATTTGGCACAAACAGCATTAAATATTGAAGAACAGGTTTAAATAGGCAAATTATGACTGATAAAACATTAATGAGTTTAGATGGCGTTGAACAACAATCAATGCACAGCTTTACTGAAGACGCC
>MPDF01000131.1 GCA_001874365.1 Gammaproteobacteria bacterium MedPE
TATCTCGACTGATCATCGCTCCATGATGACGGGCTATAACCAATGCTTGCTGAAAAGTTACGTCCTAAATTGATATCTTCAGTGCGCTTAATTGAATGAAAGTTGGTAAGAGTAGTGTAGTGATCTTCGAGTAAATTAAATTCTATCCACGGATAAATATTGGTACGCGAATTCAGTGGGTTTAATTCGATGGTGTCATCAATTGACCAAAATGTATCTTCAATAAAACTCAAGCCATAACGCAAGCGAGTGGTTCGATCGAGGTGATATCCGTCTGAATGACCAAAGAAAACTTGATAGTGATTAAGTCGATGGCGAATATCGGTCAGTTTATCTTTGTTGATATAAAGTGGATCTTCACGGGTTTCATTGAGATATGAGGCGCCATAGCTTTGGCGACTTTCAAAAGAATAAAAGGGTTTGTTGACGGCGAAGTAGTGACGTTTACCGTCACTGTTGTCACTGAGCTCAAATTCGCTAATCAAGTGAGTGCCACCGACGTTGGGATCTTTATATCTTAGGGTGAATTCGGTCCGTTGATCATCGCGTGCCTGAGCAATAGAAATGAGTTTTCCAGTGCCCAGAAAGTTAGATTCGGTAATGGATGCGCGCGTTTTGGTTTCGTCGCCATTATGAGAAATATTAAAGGCTGGGGTTATCGACCAAGTGTCACGGGTTGTGATGTGTAAATCGACTTTGTCGTCACAAAGTTTTGTGGGCTGAATACGCGCGTCAAAGATGAACTTCTGTTGACGCAGTAGCCGCTCGGATTCACGTACTTTGACGGGGTTAAACTTCTCAGATTGCTTAAATGATAGCTCTTGTAAAATCACCTGTTCTTGGGTGATGGTATGGATGCTATTAAGCCATTGATAAAGCCAGTTGAGGGACACAGAGTCATCGTCGCTGAAAACATTGTAACGGGTATAGGAGATTTTTCCAATGTGATAGTCGGTGAGTAATTTTTCGAAATCTACAGGCGGTGTTTCAAACTCGCTGTCTGGTAGTGGCTGGGTGGAAGTCCATTGACATTGGGGCGCAACAGACTCTGCCGCCTGTGTTTTTATGAGCGGTAGACTGCCAATGATAAATAAAGCCAGAAATCGATAAATGACAGACTCCTTGTCACATTTGTAATTGATTTACTTAAAGAATAGGCCAATTGAGTGAAGATGGAAACTAGTAATCTATATTTAATCGACGGATAATGTTCTGAATTTGTTGATAAGTGTTTGAGAGTTTTATGTTGCAGCATTATGTTATACCCGTTACTTCCTTTGCCCAAAATTGCAGTATTTTGTGGTGTAATCAAACCCAAGAGGCAGCAATTGTCGATCCCGGCGGTGATATTGAAAAGCTGGTCGCTTTTATTAATGAGCAGCAATTGAATGTCACAAAGATCTTGCTTACTCATGGCCATTTAGACCATGTTGGCGCAACCTGTGATACAGCGGCAGCCTATGGTGTTCCTATTATTGGGCCGCATGAAGCAGATGCGTTTTGGATTGACAATTTAGCGCAGCAGGCGCAAATGTTTGGATTTGCAACGCCAAATAACTTTACGCCAACACAATGGCTTCATGATGGTGACGAAGTGACTGTCGGTAATGAAACATTGCAGGTCGTTCATTGTCCGGGTCATACACCCGGTCATGTGGTTTTTTATCATCAAGCAGGCCACAAAGCTTGGGTTGGCGATGTGATTTTTTCTGGCTCTATCGGTCGTACCGATTTCCCTCAAGGAAATCATCAGCAATTAGTTGATTCAATTTGCAATAAACTGTGGCCACTGGGCAACGATGTAGAGTTTATTTGTGGCCATGGTCCCAACTCCACCTTTGGCAAAGAACGGGCATCAAATCCATTAGTTGGTGATAGAGTCACTGGGAGAGGGTAGCAAGTTGCCGCGAAAAATTGCGGCAACTATTTCTTGTTTACGCTACAGGGAGTACCGGTGTTGGCTTGCCATCTTCATCGACAGCAACAAAGCTAAAGCTGCCAGTTATCGCTTTTTCGCGATGGTCGTGATACATGTCTTCAACGTAGATATTCACTTCAACTTTGATACTTGTATTACCGACATGAACTACTTGCCCAATTAATTCGACTAAACTACCGCCGGGAATTGGGTGCTTAAAGTCAATTTTATCTGACGATACGGTAACTAAACGCTTGCGAGAAAAACGCGTTGCAGCGATAAAGGCGGCTTCATCCATCCACGCTAGCGCTTGTCCACCAAATAAGGTGTCGTGATGGTTAGTCGTAAACGGAAAAACTGCTTTGGTAATGCGTGCTTGGCTTTTATCGAGTCGTTCTAATATTTGAGGATCTGAAATCATTGAATTTGGTACGTAGAAAATAAAGGGCGATTATAACAAGCAATGAACGGCTTTTCCGCTATCTATATCACTTTATCTTTAAGCTAAATACCTTTTAAGGTGGTTAATATTTAGAGCAATTCAAGTCGTTTTTTAGGAGAAAAACGGCATAGTAGGACAAACGAATTACTATACCGTTGTTTTTAAATTATTTATTTTTCATTAAACCGTCGTAACCACCACCATTATGAAGATTGGTATAGCCAGCTTCTGTTAATGCAGTAATCGCTTTTCCTGAACGATTGCCACTGCGGCAGTACAAGACAACACGACGTTCTTTATCAATGCCTAAAGCAGCAAATTGATTTACTGCGATGTCATAAGGAATGTTAAGGGCGTTCTTGATGTGCCCTGAATCAAATTCTTTTTCCGTACGAACATCAACCACTAATACACCTTGCTTGATATCTTGCCATGCAATTTTTTCGCGTGATATTTGCTGAGCGGCAATAGTTGTCGTGAATACACCTAGCATCATGAAGGTGGCTAATAGTAAGGTAAGTTTTTTCATGTTGGTTCCTATAGTTTTTGTTGAGTCAGGTTATCACAATCGGATTTAAGGCCTAGTTTTTTAAATGCCCAAGATGCTGGACAAAATTTACTCACGGAGAATTGCATCATGTTTGCGCCAATAAATAAGGTAAAATACAAGAAATTTGGATGTACAAATTGCGTTAGTGCAACGGATAAAAGAGTCATTATCCCTGCAAATAAAAAGGTGGCTTTTTGGTAGGTCATGTGGTCTCCAGTTAAAAATAAACAGTTATTCGCAGAGCGGCGTTATCAATGGTGGCCAGTTGTCCAAAGAAGGTATCGTTTTGGCCTGTTAGATTATTGAGGTTGCCGCTAATAATTAAGTTGTCGCTATATCGATAAGATGTGCTTAATCGAACATAATTATCATGATGATTTGGTGAGTGAAAAAGTGTCATCTGGGTTGTCCAATTATTGTCGGCTGAGTTATACGTCAGTCCAGATGTTACTAATTGGCGATTGTTAAGCTTAAAATTTTGGCTGTCACGCTCGATATAAGCTTGAAGTGATAGATTTAAACGTGGCCTGATTTCTCGCTCAAAACCCAGTAAATAACGTTGCTGTTTAGATGAGTGATCACCACTGTTATTTAACCAGTAATGGGAGAACTCAGCTTTGATTAATCCGCCTGCCACTGGTTTAACTAGGCTAGCCCCCACACTTTGCAGTGCAGCGTATTCAAGTTTTCCGTTGATGAACTGCGGCGTATTAGCAAACCCGTCACTGGCATAAAACGCATAATCAGTTTGCAGGCGACTAAAATAGTATCGCGCATTAATACTACTGCGGCGTGGCTCGACGTTTTGCATGAATGGCTGATATAAGTTATCGACGTTATGTTTATGCTGATAAACGACATCGAGGCTTGATTGCTCAAAAAAATAGCTTAGTTTTATCGCGTCGTTAGGTTTTTTAAGGTAACTGATGTCATTACCATTGAAAAATGATTGCCAATCTTTAGCGAAGAGATCGTTAAGAAATATGTATTCTCCTAATCCCCAACTTAAACTTTGACGACCAATTTTTAATGACAAATTACCAAGTGGTGAATTGGCCACCGCTTCGTTGTCAATATTGGCAAAATCGACGTTGACAACTAGTTCACGTATTTGATGGTGCCAGTCGCTAGTTAGCATTTGATATTGACTATCAGCCTTAATTTGCGTTTGAAAAACGTTCGTATCATATTGCGCTTCAAGCCGTAATGTTATGTCTTTGGCACTGGTATTCGTGTGTGGCTGAGAGGTTAGAAAACGGCCGTATTTTGCTTGTGCAAAGCCACTAACGATGAAAGGTGATGTGGTGTCATCGTCCCACTTTTCCCATTCATCTTCATTGGCATAGGCTAGACTACTGCTGATAAGCAGGGTAGCTGCCAACGTTCGTGTTGAATAACGTACCATTATTTCAACCAACGTTTTGGTGGGTTTCGTAAACTCCGTTCACTAAACACATTTGCTGGGATCCCTTTATCGTATTTAACCCCTTTAAATTGCATTAAGGTGCGTGCACCTGTTAGCGGTAAGCTAACTTGAGAGCTGACAACGGTAGCAAAGCCGTTAATCTGCTTAATCTTTTTTGCTTCAATGATGCGATACACAGCATTGTTGGCGTTGGTGTAGCTAATTTTTGTCGGTAGCATGATGTCTTTTTTTATTTCGACAACATAGCTTTTAAACTCGACGATACCAGCGTCTTTTGGCGTTGCCTTAATGATATAGTGGCTATTAGTTTCTTTGATTAGTGCAAAGTTATCGAGTGAGGTATTACGCCCAGAAATGTCTTCATAGTAAAAATGAGAGCCGACAAAACTCGTACGTTTATCGCTAGCTGAAATGCGCTTAACAAGATCTAATGCTGGTAAATATAACCAGCGATCATCATCACTCGCAATGTGCTTTTCAACGCGAAACATCATGCCTTTTACATCACTTGGGCGGGAGAAAGAAATCAAAAACTGTTGATCGCCGCCGTCTTCGATATCACGGCGCAATACGTGAAATTGGCGCATTTGTACACGACCTTGCTCGTCGATGATTTTCATGCGAGCAGCGCTACTGCCGTCTTTGCCTTGATAAAACGCGGTTAAATTGGTGCGTTTGATAATGTCTTCGACAGACACATCTTCGCTATGTCCGTGATGAGCTAATAAAAGTGTTCCGAATAATGCAATAATCTTGATGATTGATACTAATTTCATGGAATACTCCTAAGATTTATCTGTGCTAGTGGCTGATAATACAGCCGGGATGAGAGTTAATGTAACGAACGCTGATAACAACATAATGCTTGCTAAAAATAATCCAACAGTGACATAAGGCACCAATGGCGCAAATAACAATGGGGTGAAACCAAGTGCAATGACAATGGCGTTTCTGGATATGGCTCTTGCTGGCTCATGAAACATGGCGGTAATTGCTTGAGTAACCGTTTGGCCATTTTGACGAAAGGTGCGATAGCGTTCAATAAAGTGAATAGCGAAATCAACGGATAACCCCAAGGTTAACGACGAAAGTACGGCAATCGGCATGTCGTAGTCTTTGCCAATCCAACCAATAACGCCATAGATTGAAATGATAGTAATAGACAGTGGCAACATGGCAAGGAGTCCGTAACGAATTGAGCGAAATAGCATGATCATCATCAGCAGGACTAAGACAAACGCACTGAGTAGTGATTCGAGCATGCCTTCAACCATGGCTTGTTGCCAAATAACATTGATGTACGCCTTACCCGCCCAATTTAAACTCATGCCGAGCGGTAGTGGGTTTTGGGCAAGGTAGGCATCTACGCTGTCAATGACATCCATCATCGCTTGATTATCACCACTGTTTAATTGCAGCCATAATAATGATTTATCTTTTTCAGGGGTGACAAAATGGGCTAGATCGCCTGGACGATGAGAGGATTGGTATTGCAGTAATACTTGCGCGACACCATCGCTTGTTTTTGGCAGTACATAATCGGTATCTAAACCGCTGACGAGTTCACGATTCACCGTTTTTGTAATGTCGCTGAGCGTATTTACCTTACCAACCACTGGGTTTTTTCTTAGATGCTGTGCTAATTTTTCGATGGTATTTAGCGCAATGGGTTGATAAAAATTACCTTGTGTTTGTGCTGCCGTATTTAAAACATTTTGTGCATGTTCTAAAAATGACAATTGCTGTGGATTGAGGGCTTGTTCAAAACTTGCGTCGTCAAAGGCTTGTAGTAATTGCTGGGCAGTAGGGCGAGCGATCCAACTTGGCAAAACGATTTTTTCACTATTTGCTTTTTCTAATAAACTATCGATTAATCCTTCTTGCTGTTGTCCTTGCTCGTCGTAACTTAAGACTAAATAGGCATTATAAGTTCCTGAAAAGTGATGATTTAGCACACGATCACTAACGCTTATTTGGTGATCTGATTTAAACCAACGCACTGGATTATCATTAATAACAATGTGTGTTATCCCCACTAAGCCAATAACTGTAACGGCTACTAATGACACAATGATTGATTTTTTGGCCTTAATAGTCATTGTTGATAACGCCAATAACCCGCGGACAAGCAATGTTGGTTTATCGCTATCTTTTGTTGATAAATCATTGATTGTCGATGGGCTTAAGCGTGATAAATACGCCGGTAATAACGTCATGGTTAGAATAAACGCTGCAATGATACCGCTGCCCACAAAACCGCCAAAGACTTTCACTGGCGGGATAGGTGTTAACATTAATGAGTAAAAACCGATCGCAGAGGTGAGGGTCGTGAATAACATCGGCTGAAACAGGTGACTAATGACATCACTGACGACATCGTCAGTTGATTGGTTAATATGGTTTGCGCGGTTAAATTGGAGCTTTTCTTTAAATTCCGATAACACGTGAATGGCATCAACAACGGCAATGGGCATTAAAAATATCGCAATCATTGACGATAATATGTGCACTGAAAACCCTAGGGTAATTAAACTCCCCATCGTAATAATGACGGTGCTCATTGCTACCAGCATTGCTCCCATCGTGACGACCGCTTTACGTAAAAAGAGCCATAGCATGGTAAAAATCATTAAACCTGCGAGTGGTGCACTAATGGCCATTTGTACAAACATTTCGTTGCCAAACTGATTTTCAGCAATGGGCAGGCCAGTAATAAAGTACTCATTACTTTGATCTTGAGTGCTAATAAATTGACGTAATTGCTGGGCAATTTGATAACTGTTGTCGCTATTTTCTAGTGGAATATAAATAGCAATTGCTTGGTGGTCATTAGATGCCAGCGTGTTCTTGAGCATTGGCAAGCGATTGATTGCTTGTTGAATTGCATCGGCTTGCTGTTGTGTTTGAGGTGCGCTGGGCATTAGCCAACTAAAACGTAATGTGCCCTGTGCTTCATTAGTGATGTTATCAACGAGGTTTGGTGCCATGACTTCTGAATGAATAACGCCATCGACGGTCAGGAGATAATCGCTAATATTTTTGATGGTCGACAGTGATTGCGGCGTATAAATTCCTTGTTGATTGACCACGCCGAGGACAATGGCATCGTAAAGATTAAACTCTTTTTTAACTTGTTGATGAAATACGCGTGCTGGGTTGTCGTGGCTAAGCATATTTTGCGGATCGGTATCAATATTAATTCGCGGCACTTGCGTTAGTAGAGCAATGGCTAATAGCGCTACAACGGCATAGATTGTTTTTGGCCAATTGATGGCCCAATGGATAACCAATTGGGCCAATCGTTGATTAAAAGACAGTTTATTCATGAGACATGCTTAATATAAATACAATGTAGAATATTTTATATTAGTTTTTTCTAATGTAAAGGGCGTATTAGTATTTTCTAATGTTTCTGATTTTATACAATATTCATTTAAACCAATTGTTGCTACCATACAGCAACGGAGCAAAAGCAAGATCTCATTGACAACTGACTGTCAGCAACAAGGTCAAGAAAGTACTGATAAGGCGTCGACCGCAGGTGATGTGCTTTATAAAATAACTGAGAATATGGCACGTATTTTAGCCATGACGACCTCTATTGCTGATGCCATTGATCATCAAAGTCATGGGGTAATAGAACTAAATAGTGGGGTTGAATTAATTCGCCAGTAAGTCGATAAAGCAGCTTAACGCTCTCGTAATAATGCATCACTAAGCGATGAATTAGCTAAACATGCACTGCACTTGAATGACTCTGTACAGCGTTATAAAGTGAGTTGAAATAACGTATTAGCCGATCATTAATAAAAATTTACAAATTAAAGCGAGAACGCATGACATAAAATGTCGTTGTTTTCTCGCTTTTGTCGTATTACTTAGGCTAAACTCGGTAACTTGAAATAAA